>DASXDR010000174.1:0-11831 GCA_036490535.1 Tepidisphaeraceae bacterium
CATCGTTGGATATGCGCACGAATTCTTCCACTTAAAAGCAATACCGGCATAGAACAGATACGTTGCGAATAGCTCACCACCGATCAATAATCGCTGAGTGGGGAATCGGCTAATCCCTGCCAGAGCTCGTCAAATTTGAGACGAACATAGGGATTGAGCTGATTGGAAAAATCTTTGGGAAGTTTTAGTGTCTGAATCAATGCGACCTCGTCAGCGAAATCTTTGAGACGAGCAACGCCGCCGTTTAGTCCAGATGCTAATTTGAGTTCGATTAAATTTGGCAAGCCAAGATAGTGAATGTGATCGATTTCCACTGACGCCCGGGCGGGATCAGGGAATGCCACAGGTTTGGGTTTGCCATCGCCCGGAAATTGGCCGGTGACCAGAAATTCAATGCGCACGCCGGTGGCCATATCCTTGAGATTTATGCTACCAGCAAACGGCGGCATATAGCCAAGCCCTTCGAGTGCTTCGTGTATTTTTTTCAAACCCGCAGAATCGACCAGTACAACCACATCGACGGTAACGCGCTCAAAGCCGTGAGCGACGAGAGCCATGCCGCCGGCAATCGCGTAGGGGATGCCTAGCTTTTTGAGTTTTGTAGTAATCGCGAACAAGGTCTGATGGACATTTCCTTTTTTCTTAAAAAATCGGTCGCACTCCTAAAACGCTTCGGCAGCAGAAAAAGGCGTGCTAGCGGCTCGGGGCGGCATTGGTGGATTATATCGTTAACAAGTCTGAAAAGGGCGCAAAAAAGAAAGGCGATTCGGTGTGAATCGCCTTTCTACAGGAGTCGTTTGATGGAGCGGTTTACGTACCGGCTTCTTCCAGAATCTGATTCTTCACATTGGTGGGAACCGGGGCATATTTCAGGGGTTCCATGGCAGCGGCGGCGCGGCCGGTGGACATGGAACGTAACTCCGTGGTGTAGCCGAATAGTTCGGAAAGAGGGACTTCGGCTTCGATAATCGTGGTGATGCCGCGCTCCTGTGAATCTATGATGGTGCCGCGGCGGCGATTGATGTCGCCGGTAACGTTGCCGACGAAATCTTTCGGCGTGGTTACGACCAGCTTCATGATGGGTTCGAGCAGGGTGAGCTGAGCGGCTTTGGCGGCGTCGATCAGGGCCAGGCGACCGGCCAATTCGAAGGCGACCTGTGAGGAATCGACGGGGTGATAGGAGCCGTCGGTCAGGGTGACTTTCACGTTGATGAGCTGATAGCCAGCGAGAACGCCGGTTTTGCAGGTGGTGCGCACGCCCCATTCCACGGAAGGAATAAATTCCTTGGGGATGGAGCCGCCGACGACCTTATTTTCAAAGGCGATATTATCTTCCCAGTGCAGCTTCTTGAGCACTTCGGGATCAAGCGGCTTGCCATCGGGGCCGAGACCGTTAAACGGCTCAATAGAAATCCAGCAATCACCGAACTGGCCGCGACCGCCGGATTGCTTCTTGTGCAGCCCGCGGACGTCCTTGGCTCGGCCGCTGATGGTTTCGCGGTAAGCGACCTTGGGCTTGCCGACGGCAACGTCAACTTTGTAATCGCGCGTCAGTCGGAGCTTGATGATTTCCAGGTGCAGCTCGCCCATGCCCGCGATGATGGTTTCGCCCGTATCCTTGTTATACGAAGCGGAGAACGTTGGGTCCTGCCGGCGCAGATTGGTCAGAGCGTTGGAGAGCTTGTCTTTGTCAGCGGCGGCCTTCGGTTCGATCGACATCGAGATGACCGGCTCCGGGAACGTGGGACGCTCAAGGATAATTGGATTTTCCGGATCACAGAGCGTGTCGCCGGTCATGGCTTCATTAACGCCGATGACGGCAACGATATCGCCCGCCTCGGCTGACTCGCGCGGGATGCGGTCGTTAGCCGACATCTGGAACATGCGCGAGATATTTTCCTTGGTGCCTTTGTTGGCATTGAGGATGCGCGTGCCGGATTCAAGAATGCCGGAATAGATGCGGACATAAGTGAGGGTACCGAACTTGTCGTCGACAATTTTGAATGCCAGGCCACAGAATGGATCCTCAGGGATGCGCTTGCGCTCGAGGGTTTTTTCCTTGTCTTTTGGATCGGTGCCTTTGACGGAGGGCATATCCAGCGGGCTGGGGAGATAGTCGATGACGCCGTCGAGGAGTTTTTGCACGCCGACGTATTTGTAGGCGGAGCCGCAGAAGAGCGGGTGGGCTTTGAATTCGATGGTGCCCTTGCGAAGAGCAGCGCGGAGTTCATCGGGCTTGAGGGTATTGGGGTCGGTCAGATATTTTTCCATCAATGCATCATCAAGCTCGGAAATCTTTTCGAGCATGATGGCGCGATAGTGTTCGACCTTTTCACGCGTTTCTTCTGGAAGGGTGTCGATGGCGACCATCTTCAGGGTGTGGCCCTTATCTTTATCGTCGCCGAATTTTTCAGGCATGATCGCGACCATGTCGATCAGGTCGATGATGCCTTTGAAGCTCTCGGCCTGGCCAATGGGAATGACCACCGGAATGGCGGGGGCGCCGAGACGATCAAGGATGGTTTTGTAGCAGAAGTCGTAATCGGCGCCGACTTTGTCCATCTTGTTGACGAAGCAGACGCGGGGGACGTTGTACTTGGTGGCTTGTCGCCAGACGGTTTCGGATTGGGCTTCGACGCCTTCCTTGCCGTCGAATACCGCAACAGCGCCGTCGAGCACGCGGAGCGAGCGTTCGACTTCGGCAGTGAAATCGACGTGGCCTGGGGTGTCGATCAGGTTGATGTTGTAGAGATCGCCATTACGCTTCCATTCGCAGAAGGTCGCGGCGGAGTTGATGGTGATGCCGCGCTTTTGCTCTTCAGGATCGAAGTCCATGACGGCGGTGCCTTCGTGCACCTCGCCAACCTTGTGCACGCGGCCCGTGTAATAGAGCACGCGCTCGGAGGTGGTGGTTTTGCCCGCGTCGATGTGGGCGGCGATACCGATGTTGCGAATTTTCGTTAGGTCACGAGACATAGAACATTCCTTAAAAGACAGGGACAAGGGACAAGGCGGCAAGGGACAAGGGAAGAAAAATTCCCGGCTCCTTATTCGTGTCCGTTATGTCCATTCGTGGTTTATCTCATTTTCCTCAAATACAAAAAGACCCGCTGAAAGTTCCTGCGGGTGATTCGGCTTCTCCATTTTTATTTGGGATGAAGCCCGCAGGAGTTTG
Organism: Tepidisphaeraceae bacterium; assembly: GCA_036490535.1. Lineage (GTDB taxonomy): Bacteria > Planctomycetota > Phycisphaerae > Tepidisphaerales > Tepidisphaeraceae > DASXDR01. The sequence continues at coordinate 3,176 of DASXDR010000174.1, forward strand.
ATTACTCCTATCAGCTTTGACTTCCGGGGCTCACGCCCGAAAATGCAAAGCCAGGCTTCGCAAAGGCATGAGCCAGCTTATTGCGGCTCAAAAATCACGTACACTCCTAGTTTTACCGCAATACCTGTACGACACACGGCAAACGAAGTTTGCCTACAGTTATTGCTGGAAAGAGCTTTAATACTATCGGCCAAATTGACGTCGTCAAGTCGAAGGGAGCATTAAGTGGAATTACAAAAAGAAGGATTTTGGGGGTTACAGTTGAGATCCTGCAGCTTCACTGCGGCGTGGCGCATCCTCGGGAATTAATCGAAATGCATCACCAGGTAGGTTTGGCCTTTATCGTGCGCCAAACCGGGCATGGACATTTCGGAATAAAATTTATTGGCGGCCTTGAAACAATCGGCCCGTTTGGCGGGGTCGGAGGGAAGCTCGGCGTAAAACTCGTAGGCGTAGCCGCCGCTGGGCCGGACATCGACGACGGGGCAGCCGGCGTTGTGCAGGCTATCCACGAGCTCATCATCCCATAAGATGACGGAGTGGCCGATCAGCCGGCCGCCTTTATCCAGCCAGGCCTTAGCGTCTATGGCCCAGCCGTTATCGATGGCATCGGAGGCTTCGCGGTCGCTGTTTAATTCAGCACTGCCCAGGTGCGAAGCGGGCGAGAAGCCGCCGTTGAGAATTAAAAACACCAGGCCATATCCGAGCCAGATACGAATGATCGCAACCATGCAGGCGAAGATGCGTGCATCCTTGGCATCAAAATCGAAAAGGTAACAGAGCAGGATCATCGCCATGCCAAGGGTGATTGCAAAGGCCAGCATATGAGTGGGGTCATGAGCGAGGTAGCTGGCCATATTGCCAATAGCCGCAGGCCCGATGGCGATGGCGATGATTTTCAGGATTGCCGATCCAGGCGAGCCGAGGCTGACATCCAGCAGTTGAATCGCCAGAAGCGAGCCGACGATAAGCAGGACGACGTCGATTCCGACGCCCAGTGCCATCATTTTCATCGCATCCTGTGAGCTGTAGACGACGCGATCGAATTTGGTGAGTTGAAGGTAGTTCAGGAACATGCCGACCACGATCAGGGCGCTGGGAATCCAATATTCGAACCAGAGGTGTTTGGCAGAACTATCGTCAGTCTGTTTTTCAGTACGACGAACGGTATTGGCATAGCCGAGCATCGGGGAGGCGACAGCAGCACCACCACCGCCGGCAACAGCGGCGACGGGGGCTTTGCCGGTGGCTTTCATCGCGGTGACTTTCTTTTTGGTTTTCAGGTTGTAGCCGCAATAGGTGCACATGACGCTGCCGACCTGCATGGATTGTTGGCAGGAAGGACAGCGCGGGGATTGATCGGCGACGACGGTACCTTTGGCTGCGGCAGCGAGGTCTTCCTCCGCGAAACCGTACAAGCCATCTTCCTCTGCCTGCTCTTGTGCGGGCGGAGCGTCGGGACAGTTCATTACCTGCCCGCATTTGCATTTGACTTTTCTTCCCGCAAGTTCTTCTTTCCATCGATAGGTATGGCCACACCCAACGCACTCAAAAGAGGCCGCCGCCGACATAAATCGCTCCTTGGAAATGACGGAAATATTTTATCAAAGCATCAAGCAAGTACAAACAAAAAACGGTGGCCTGAAGGGGGTGGGTGCAACTTACTATTCTGGTTCCGAAGAGAACGCGAAAGCGCGATTGCGCGAAAGAAGAACGCGAAAAGGGTGTACCACGAAGGCACGAAGAAATAACTTGATTCGTATCATTTGCATTCGTGGGTTGATCGGTTATTGCTTCGGGGTTTTTTTCGCGCCTTGGCGATTTCGCGTTCTCTTTTTTTCTTGCTGCCATAAGCAAAATTAGTTTGCAGCAACGTAAGAGCGGCTTTAGCCGCCGTGAATATAAGTTCGGCGGCTAAAGCCGCCCCTACATCCGGCAAAGTGTAGATCATTTGAGCCAGGCGGACGATTTGCCGGGTGGATCGATGCGAAATGTGTGAGGTTTGCCACTGACAGGATCCGCAAACGCCAATTCGGCGGCGCATAACATCAATGGCGAGGGCGATGGTTTGCCATACATTTTATCGCCGATGATGGAATGGCCTTTTTCGGCAAGGTGCGTGCGAATCTGGTGCTTTCGGCCCGTCAGCAGGGAAACGCGCAGCAGCGATTTATTGTCGGCTGTGCGGAGCACTTCATAATCCGTAATGGCGCGCTCGCCAGCGGCGTGCCGCCTGGTGCTGACCACGCGGCCGTCCGGCAATTCAATCAGGCGCGATTCGATGCGGCCTTGGCGTGGATTCGGAATGCCTTCCACCACTGCTATATAAATTCGCTTCATTTCGCGATGGAACAATTGTTTTTTCAGGCTTTCATAGGCGCGATTGTTTTTGGAAAAAACCAGCAAGCCCGACGCATCGCGATCCAGGCGATGGATCAACCCGACGCGAAATCTGCGATTCTGCTGTGAAATATAATCGCGGACCATGGCCAGAAGCGTGGGGCGGCGCTCGCGCTCATTGGTGCTGGTGAGTAAGCCGGGAGGTTTGTTGACCACCAGCAGATTGGCGTCTTCGTAAACAATATTCAGTCGCGGCGTGCGCATAAAAATCAAAGCCCACGGATAACAATCCGTGGGCTTTCATAAGCATAACTCCGCATTATGCGAAATGCATTAAGTGCCTTCCTCAGCTGCTAAATCGGATTGCAACTTGGTCCGCGCGGTTTCAATGGTCGTGAGATCAGAGCTGATGGTGTTGAGTATGTTCGTGCGGTCCGTGGCGAAGGTGGTAACGTCGGCCTGCAATTTCGACGAGGCGTTGGGATCATTCTGGGCGGCGGTGACGATGGCGGAGATGTCGCTGGACAAAGTGTTGTAATCATTCTGGCGAGTGGTGATGCGGGTATCGAGGCCGGTGATTTCGTCGGTCTGCAATTGCACCTGATCGCTCACCAGTTTCTGATGGTCGGTTTGCTCGGCAGAGGTGTTGCCTTTATCGATGAGAATTTTCGCGCGGTCCAGGAGGATGGTTGCATCATCTTTGAGGACATTGACGGCTTCGTTCAGTCGATCGGCAGCGAGCTGCTTATGCATCGATTTCACTTCGGTGTGCAGTTGATTGAACAAAGGCAGGAGCGTCGAATCGTGTTTGGCTCCATCGGCTTTGAGGGTTTGCACGTCGGTTAACAATTTGGCGGAATCCGAAAAGACATCCACCCTGAATTTGAGCAGATCCGCGCGCACTGCCAGGCGATCGGCAGCGACTTGCAGGCTTACGGGTGATACAGATAACAATCGGCGAGACTCAAGCGTTTCCAGAATCATGCTGCACCTCCGGCTTTGTGGGCCTGTTAAAAGAACTCCAATATAAAAGCCCCAAGTTCAAGATTATTGTGGCAAACGTCGTGCCCGGTAATCTGGTCGAGCCCGCTGGTTTATTGCAGAAAAATTCAGTGTGGAGTAGGAAAGGGCGTATGTATCCTTTGAAATTTAAGCCGCGGTTGGTGGAAAAAATCTGGGGTGGGCGAAAACTGCAATCGGTGCTGAAGAAAGATCTGCCTGTGGAGAAACCCATTGGTGAATCATGGGAGTTGTACGATTTTCCGCCGGGCGTGATCAGCGGAGAAGAAGGATGGGTGAGCAGCGTAGTGGCGAATGGACCGCTTGCCGGCAAGACGCTGCATGAGCTGAGCGAACAATTCGGAGCGGAATTAATGGGGGATGTGCAGCTCAATGCGCAGGGGCAATTTCCGCTGCTCATTAAATTTCTCGATGCGCGCGAGGATTTGTCGGTGCAGGTACATCCGCCAGCGGAATACGCAGCAGCGCATCCGGGGGCGTACCTGAAAACCGAAGCATGGTATGTAATGCAATCCGATCCGGGGGCACGAATTTACAAAGGGGTCCAGACTGGCGTGAATCGAGAGCACTTTCATGAATCGCTAAAGGCAGGGGAGATGGAGCGCGATCTGGTTTCGATTCCGGTTAAGGAAGGAGATTGCCATTTTCTTCCGAGTGGAACGGTGCATGCGTTGGGCGCGGGAATTTTGGCGGCTGAGGTGCAAACGCCGAGTGATACGACATTTCGTGTGTTTGATTTCAATCGGATTGATAGGACGACCGGCAAGCCGCGCACGCTGCATATCGAGCAGGCGCTGGAATGCATCGATTTTTCTGGCCGTGTTGTTGCTCAGCCTCGCTCGCATGTCGCGGGTTACTGGACGACGGTAACGCGGCTTGTAACGAGCGAATTTTTCAAGATTGAGAAAGTTCGCTTTGTCGAAGGGTTTGAGGAAGCATTGCCGTACGACCAACCGGTAATATGGATGATGCTGGAGGGCGAGCTGGAGTTGCGTGTTACCGACCAACGTGAACCGGTGCGGGTGAAAAAGGGGGAAACGGTCTTGCTACCGGCGAAAATGGATCGGCCGACATTGCGGACACTGTCAGATTGTTCGTTGCTCGAAGTAACGTTTCCGGCGAGATAAATTGCTAAATAAATGCAAGAAATTATGGATGTGCAGGCCGCGTTGTGGTTGGCGGAATTGCGGCAGCGTAAAAATCCTGCAGGTTCATATCACCGAATGCGTCCAGAGATGTGTATTTATCAAATGTCGGCAAATTAGCGGGGCGCGAGGCAGCGCTCGAAGTGGCGATATTACGCATGCTCTGAACGGCGGACTTTGTCGTGAAATACCGATGAGCAGAAGTAAGAATACCATCGCAGAAACGACCGCACTCGCTTAAATAGCCAGTTTGATACAGTCTGACCGCCATGCCTAGCTCGTAAATGGGGATGTCATTATCTATCCAGTCCGGATCAGCTGATGTGGTTGCCAGAGCCTTTTTGATGGCGTTATCTCCCGCAACCGAATCGCCAGATTGATAAAATGCGTATGCCGCGTACATCCATGCTGCCTGTCCTCCAGTCTGGTCAGCCCATTGTCTCAGCTTGTCGCTTGCCGCCGCATTATGAACTTCATGGTCGAGCAGATAGCAGAGTAAAATATCGCGCCAATCATGCGGATAGCTTGTCGCGGCTACCCGCACCTGTTGAGGTAGAAGATCAAGGCGATGGTGCTGCTCTAAAAAGGTGCAGCGACCTGCAGCTAGATACCAGTCTGCTTCAGATGTAGACAATCCATCGTCGAGGTGTGAAGCAAGACGTCGATCGACCTCCGCTAATACATAATGGATGAATTGATCTTCCGAAAAACGTTGATCATTCGCTACATCAATCTTTTCCAGAAATTCGTCGGAATGGTCTTCGCTGTAGAACCAGAGCGTCCATGTATGGCTTAATCCGTTGGCAGTGCTTGAGCCACGGACCAGTTTCCACCCGCAATGATAAAATCCACCACCCCACGTAACGCTTGCCTGATCGGGGGCAATCTCGATGACTTCAGGATGAAGTTTTGCCACTGACGGAGGTGCCCAAACGGGATCGAATGGGTCAAGATACTTAGTGGCTTCGTCACTGAATAGGCGCGGATCGCTTTGGCAAATTTTGATGAGTTCGACCGCAGAGGGTCTATAGTTATCTGAAGATAAGGGAACCGCATTCAGTTTGTGGATCGCGTATTGAAATCCGAAGAAAAAATAAGCCACTATTCCGGCGATTGCCAGGATAATGGCCGAAGCGATTGCAACTATGGTAATAACGATAGTTTTCATCGTTTTAGTCCAATCAGGGCGCTAGCCAGCGAGAACAATATCCAGATTAGAGCAAAGATGAAGCGGGATAGGCAAGTAGACTTGTAAGCTGTGATGCCGATGCCGGCGCGGTGGGAACGATGCTGGGGATATACGGTTGACCATGGGAAACGGCTACGCCGTACGCAAACTCTGCCCAATCATCGGCGGTGATTTTTCCGTCGTGATTGAAATCGCCGGCGGACCAGGTGGTTTGCTGGCGTGCCTGGCCGAGCATCATAAGCGATAAATCGTCGGCGTTGATAATGCCGTCGCAATTAGCATCGCCAATCCAGGTGGCGCGAAGGAGGGTTTGTGTGCCGTCGTCGTAGGAGCCGATGGCGACTGCGGCAGGGGAGGCGGAAATCGCCGAAGAAGTGATTTCTGAAGAGGCGATGTCAGCCGCGATAGCCGGCTCATTGCCGGAGTCGTCGGGGATAATCAGGGAATTATTTTGCAGGTTGATCGATGCACCGGCAGCGAGGGAAATGGTGGATTCGATGATAAGCGATCCGCCGCCGGTATTGGTTAGCGTTACACCTCCAGCGAGCGTTAACGGATCGGCGATGATGAGCGTTGCGCCGGTGGCGATGTTGAATGTTGTGTTGTTGGCCAACGTCAGGGGGAGATTGATTTCATCGGTGCCTTGATCGACTTCCACGAGCGCAGAATTGGAACCGGCGGCCTGCAAGGTCAGCGAACCCGCGCCGGCGATGACATATTCTGTCGTGTTATTGAAATGCAAAATGCCAGCAGTGACGGCGATATCGGAATAGACCGTATGAGCAGCCGCGATCGCTCCATAAAAGTCCGCTTCAGCGCCAGTGCTGTTGGGAATTTTTCCATCGGTCCAATTGGCTGCGGTGTTCCAGTTTCCACTGCCGCCGACTTGCCAAACAGCATTCGATCCGGGAAACGCTTTGGCCATCGCCTGCTGCGCAACCGGATTTTGCATGAACGTATTCCAGACCGAATCGGAGCGGGAATTTTCAGCAGATATCAATGTCATGCCGACGTCGATGCCGAGCACCAGCGTGCTGCTCCAATTCTTGAGCGGATCGAAAGAATCGACCAAGCCGTATTTCTGGTATTCGCTTGGATAAGTGGTGGCCATGTATTGCAGGGCCTGCACGCCAAGTTCGGGTTCAAATTCCAATGAGCCACCGGGACCTGTCGGGACGACCGTGCCATCCAGCGGCACATTCGCCGGGGGGCCGCCCCAGATCGTGTAAGTATTCGTGCCATTCGTATAGGAAGAGCCGCCGCCCTCGGCGGGAGTCAGGCCCCACATATTCGGGCCGTAATCCGAATAGGTCGAGCTGAGATTGATCATGTATTGCCGCTGCGCCAGCGTCGCGCTTTGCGAATTGGTGTAGTAATTCAAACCCTTGCTGTCGGTCAGCCCCTGCAGGTTGAACCATGCTTGGGGATATTGTTCGGTGAACAATGCGTTATCGTCGGCGTCGACGTAGGTGTAGCCAGCGTAATTCTCAACCGGCGTGCGCGACCAGGCGTTCCACGACGCTTGAGTTGTCGGATACGTTGGCGAACCCAGCGAGATGAGATAGAGCAGTGATGCTTCGCTGTAATCTCCATAGCCGCCGGAGAATCCGCTCTCGGGCGTCCAGGCGCCATAGAAAATTCCGCTGCTTTGCTGCATCCAGGGCCAATCGACGCGATCGAACATCTGCATGGCCGTTGTCTGCAACGGTGTGCCCGCCCAATACTGCGCGACAGTTAAAACGCCAGCCATCAATTCAGCAGTATCAACGGAAGATACTTCGCTCGTTCCGTAGCGAGCGCCGGTGGTTTCATTCAGAAAGTGGTAGAAGAATCCATTTTCGTTCGCGCCGTGGTTGTAGAGAAAATTAATTGTGGTCAGCGCTCGGGTGTAGGCCTGGGAATCAGTCAACCAGCCGCGCGAATCGCCAATCGTCAGTGCTGTTAAATCAAACCCGATCGACGCAATGCTTGCATCCGCCGACGCGCCGCCGCCGTTAGCGTTCGCATAATCGGGCGTCAGGCCGGTTGTGGCATTGCTCTCGTCATAAAAAAACATGACCTCGGCTTCTTCGAGGTTATTCAGAAACGTTTGCTGGCTGCTGCTATAAATCCCCGCAGCAGGAGAGAGCGAAGTGCCCACGCCGACGCTACTAAACGAGCCAGTAGTGAGCGAGGCAGTATTGGAAGAAACCGCCAAACCACCCAGGGTATTGGACGCCATTATGATATTTTCGGATGACCCGATCTGATTCCACGTCGTGCCGTTCGTGCTGTAATAAGCAGTAAAAGTATTGCCGGAACGCGAAAGTTTGAGAGATACCGGAGCACTGGTGCCGCTGGCGAAATTTTGCAGGGCGCTGGCGCCCGAAGCGGTTCGCCATTCGAATTCCAAGCCAACACTGGGAGAATAGAGGACTGCCGCGAAAGGCGAAGCAGCGGTGGAGTCGCCGCGGATCATGATGCCAGCCTGAGAGAATATGTTAGAGTTGGTCAGCGAATTGAGATAAGCGGCAACGGTACCGTTGCCGGTCATTGTTGCAGAATCGAAATTGAATTGATCGGATGTTCCGCCGATGCCATTGCCACCGCCGGTGACGGTATACGTGTCGCTGGGCGTATCGTAACTCGCGGAGCCCGTTGCGGAGGGAAAACCAATATCCTGATCGGTAAGGGAGGCTGAAAGAAGCTGCCTCACTTCCAGCGATTCGAGCATGCGCGGGAGATAGGGGGCGCGATTGCGCGCACCAATGCGCCGGAGGTATATCCCTGGCTTCTTGCTATTCGCATCAATTCGCCGGAGCGATAAACATTTTCTCCGCATGCATTTTCTCCCCGGATCAAAAGTAATCAAAAGCCCCGGGAGAACTTCCCCGGGGCTTTGTGATCACTGTATGAGGCTTACGTAAGAGCCTGGCAAATCAGCGGCTGCGACGACGCAAAACCGCCAAAGCGCCCAAACCAA
>DASXDR010000188.1:0-5275 GCA_036490535.1 Tepidisphaeraceae bacterium
ACATGCTCACGCAAGCGGGAGCATGGCACCCGGCGTTTGTAACGATGGTTTCTAGCTGGGATGCAACGCAGGATCGGTTGAACAGGGACGAAGTTTCGTTCCGGCTATTAAGGGAGAACCCGGCCCAAGGGCTGGGGCTAAACGAAGAACGATTCGCAACGGAATTGTAGTTAGTCGATCGTAGTGGCGGCGGGTTGCTTCTTGCCGATCGGGTTGCCCGTGCCTTTGATGGAGAGCATGCGGTCGAGGGCTAGCGTCGCCCATTTGCGGGTGATGGGGTCGACTTTGATTTCGTTCACTACATTGCCTTGGACGAGATTTTCGATGGCCCAGCAGAGGTGGGGCAAATCGATTCGGTACATCGTGGTGCAAAGGCACTGGCAGTCGCTCAGGACGATAATTTTTTTATCCGGATGCTGTTGGCGGAGGCGATTGACCAGATGCACTTCAGTGCCAATGGCCCATTGCGTGCCGGGGGCGGCGGCTTCGATGGTTTTGACGATGTAGGCGGTGGAGCCGGCCATGTCGGCTTTCTGGACAACATCCCAGGTGCATTCGGGATGCACGATTACTTTCATGTCTGGATATTTGGTGCGCACCTGATCAATGTGCTCAGGACGGAATAGGGCGTGGACGGAGCAATGGCCTTTCCAGAGGACAAAGCGGGCGTTGCGGATTTGGTCTTCGGTGTTGCCGCCGAGGTCCTGGCGAGGGTCCCAGAGAACCATTTGGTCGAGTGGGTAGCCCATGGCGTAGGCGGTGTTGCGCCCGAGATGCTGGTCGGGGAAGAAGAGAATCTTGCGGAAGGATGAAGGGGAATCTAAGGATGAATTCGGATTTGAATTTTTTTCATCCTTCATCCTTCCGCCTTCATCCTTTGTTTGCAGCGCCCATTCAAGAACATTTCTACAATTGCTGCTGGTGCAGACGGCGCCGCCATGTTCGCCGACGAAGGATTTGATGGCGGCCGAGCTGTTAATGTAGGTGATGGGGACGATGGTTTGGTTGGGACAGGTGGATTCGAGTTGAGCCCAGCATTCGAGGGTTTGATCGAGGTTGGCCATGTCGGCCATGGAGCAACCGGCGCCGAGGTCGGGGAGAATTACGTGTACGTGCTCAGGCGTGAGAATGTCCGCGGATTCCGCCATGAAATGCACGCCGCAGAAGATGACGTATTGCACATTTTTCTGGGAGGCAGCAAAGCGGGAGAGCTCGAACGAATCACCGGCGTAGTCAGCGAATTCGATGACGGAGTCTTGTTGGTAGTGATGACCGAGGATGAGAAGTTTGTCGCCGAGGGTTTCTTTGGCAGCGGCAATGCGAAGGCGGAGTTCGGCATCGGAGAGCTGGTGGTAGATGTCGGGTAAAGGTAGCTGCCAGGTGACGTTCATTCCATGGGAATTATAGGCAGATAGGGGGTGGAGGGAAGAAAAGGATGGGTTAATGACGAATGACGAATTAAGCTCGAATGATCGAATGCTTGAAACGTTTGCCTGCGCGGGGTTTTCGATCATTGGTTATTCGAATTTGATTCGTTCCCGATTTAATCGGGAATGTTCGAGTTTCGTCTTTGACCTGACTATTACGCCGCGCCGCGGCGGCCCAGGGGATGCCGGGCGGATTTAATTTTGTACAGCTCGGCGTCGGCGTGTTGGAGCAGGTTGTTGGCGGAGGAATTGGCCAGGTCTTTGGTGCAGGCGATCCCGATCGACAATGCAGGCGGGAAGCGAAGGTGCAATGTTTTGGCGTGGGCGCTAACCAATTGGCTCAAGCGTTCCGCGAGCGCGCCGCCGGCTGCGGCATCTTGCTCGGGCAAGACGATGACGAATTCATCACCGCCGTATCGGAAGGCCATGTCAATCTCGCGAATGCCTGAGCGAATGATCTGCGAGACGATGATTAGAAGTTGATCGCCGGCTGCGTGGCCGAGCGTGTCGTTGACTTCCTTAAAATAATCCATGTCGATCATGAGCAGCGTCAGGTACGAGCCAGCAGCGCGCGTCTTGTCAGTTAATTCAGGTAAAACCTGGTCAAGCATCCGGCGGTTAAACAACCCTGTCACTGCATCGCGGCTTGCCTGGAGTCGCAATGATCCGATGGTGCGCTGCAGGGCATCGGTCTTATTCGCGATGCGCTGTTGGATTTCAAGTTCGAGTCGCGCGACCGAGGCCTGTTGCAGACGGAGGTCGCGAAGGATTTCGTGGATGTTGCGCGCCAGCGGCGCGAAGGGGCCTTCAACTTTCAATAAATCATCAATGGGCACTTTCCCCTGGTGAATGTCGGGCAAAATCTTGATTAACTCGCGCTCCGGCGTGGACCAGCGCCGCCTCATGGAAAAAAGCGCCAATACGCAAGGGACGAGGAGTGCGCATAGGATAAGATGGTAAACATCATTAAAGAAAGTCATGAGGCTTACGTTATTTATCGGCAAAGCGGCAGGGGGGATGAAGCAGCTTGCGGGTTGGCACGCTTTCCCTAAAATGCGGCTGTTTTCTGGAGTTTTTTCATGCGACATGTGATTTCGGCGTTAGTAATGAATGAACCGGGCGTTTTATCGCTCGTGGCAGGTTTGTTTTCGGCCCGGGGGTTTAATATTGATTCGCTGGTAGTGGGGCGGACGGAGAATCCGGAACTGAGCCGAATGACGATTGTCGTCAACGCGGACGAAAATACGCTGGATCAGGTTAAGAAACAGTTAGCCAAGCTCGTGGCAGTGGTTTCTGTGCTGGATTACGTGGGGTCGGCATACGTGGAGCGGGATATTCTGCTGTTGAATGTGGCGGTGGCGCCGGAGAAGCGTTCGGAGGTGCTGGAGATTGTGGCCTTGTTCCGCGGCAAGGTGGTGGATGTGGCCGAGAAAAGCGTGATTATTGAACTGGCGGGGACCGAGGAAAAGCTCGAAGCGTTCGTGGAATTGCTACGGCCTTATGGGATTACGGAACTGGCGCGCACAGGTGTAATCGCGATGGCGCGCGGTCGGCAAAGGAAGACCGACGATGCCAAGCCCACGGGCGGGAAGCGCAAGCGGTCATTGGATGCACCAGCGGCGGCGGCGTTGCCACCGAGCTAGAGCGTTCGACTGTTATCAATGGCGCTAAAATAAAAAGATATGGATGAGTACGGCATGTCTTTTCAGTGTCGGTGTAAAACCGCGCGTGAATCTGGTGGAGACAGGAGATTTAGCTTGTTTTTGTGTTTTGATGATGTAGACTGCTGATGCGTTCGCTCACGTGCGGACAGCGGAAGTTTTTTGTGCGAAGGGATGAGTTATGCGAGCTTCCAAGCTTCTATCAGCAGTGTTGGTGTTGGCGGCGGCTTCTGTCGCGTCTGCTTCCATCATTCAATTTGATCCAGACGGGTCCGGTCCTGATACAGCGGTTTCCGCAGCGTCTTTCGACTGGCTCCCGGGTGACGCGATGCTGGTGTACGCACCAGGCGAAGCAACGGGCACGGTTTATTATCAAGCCAAGCTTGGGTCTGTTCTGGATGCGAATGGGCATGTGCTTTCGACTCCGGGATTGAATGCTGCTAATGGATTTGAAATCACTGCAGTGTTCGGCATCGACGTAAATGTCACGGCTGCCTCCAATGTTTTGGAACTGAGCCAAATCGCCGCTGCCCCAGCGACGAATTATTTCTCGGTCTATTACGACACTACCCAGGATGCAAATAATCTGGCTGGCACCGGGTTTCGCCTGAGCCCAACCGCGACGAAGATTTACGGAGCGGGCATCAATTACGCATTGGCGGTGGTCGGTGGTAGCGGATTGACTTCACCTCTGGACCTCGCTGATTCATCTCAGTATGTCGGAGTTACCACGTCGGTTTCCAGCGGCGGCGGAACCGTGGCGGGCGTGACGACCAGCGAAAATAACGCATTCTTCCTGGATGGTACGAATCTGGCCAACATGACCACCAATGGGACGCTGATCACTCCATTCAGCGATGTTGATCCTTCACAGACATTTGAGGTTGGGCCGGACGGATCGACCACGGTTATTCCATACCTGGTTACCAGCATCAATGGTGATAGCGGTGATGTCGCACTGGAATCGGATGCGGCAACGTCGTTCACGCTGACTAATCAGCCCAATACGCCAGAGCCGGCAACGCTGGTTCTTCTCCCGCTGGCTGCTTTGGTGGGTCGTCGGCGTCGGGCATAACGATCGATTTTAAAATTTGAGAATTAAAAGAGCCCCGGATTTTCATCCGGGGCTTCTTTATTGGGCAGATTTTGAAAGTTACCGATTAATCCAGATTCATGGACATCAGGAACTGGCCGTTGCTGGGGACCTTTTCCAGGCGGCTCTTGAGGAGTTCGACGGATTCGACCGGGTTCATATCGCTCAGCACTCGGCGGAGGCGATAGACCAGCTCGAGTTCCTTGGGATCGAGCAGCAATTCCTCGCGGCGGGTGCCGGAGGCATTGATGTCGATCGCGGGATACGTACGGCGATCGACCAGGCGGCGATCCAAATGCAATTCGGCGTTGCCGGTGCCTTTGAATTCTTCGAAGATGACTTCGTCCATCTTCGAGCCGGTGTCGATCAGGGCGGTGCCGAGAATGGTGAGCGAGCCGCCTTCTTCGACGGCGCGAGCGGCGCCGAAGAAACGCTTGGGCTTTTGCAGAGCGTTGGCATCCACACCACCGGTGAGGATTTTGCCGGAGTGGGGGACTTCAGTGTTATACGCACGAGCCAGACGCGTGATCGAGTCGAGCAGAATGACTACGTCTTTGCCGAATTCGACATAGCGCTTGGCTTTTTCGATGACCATTTCGGCGACCTGCACGTGGCGGCCGGCGGGTTCGTCGAACGTGGAGCTGACGACTTCAGCTTGCGTGTTGCGCTCCATATCGGTGACTTCTTCGGGACGCTCATCGATCAGGAGAACGATTAAAATTACTTCCGGGTGATTCTTAGAGATCGAGTTGGCGATCTTCTGCAGGAGCACAGTTTTACCGGTGCGCGGCGGGGCAACGATGAGCATGCGCTGGCCCTTGCCGATAGGCGTAACCAGGTCGACGATGCGCATGTTCAGTTCTTTAGGATCGGTTTCCAGAATAAAGCGCTCGGAGGGATGGTGGGGGGTGAGGTCTTCGAAGTTACTGGTATCGGTGATTTTGTCGGGGTCCTGGCCGTTGATAGCTTCGACGCGCAGCAAGGCGAAATAGCGCTCGGATTCTTTCGGCGGACGGATCTGGCCTTGGACAACATGGCCATTGCGCAATCCGAAGCGGCGGATTTGCGAAGGCGAGATATAAATATCATCCGGG
>DASXDR010000021.1:0-4448 GCA_036490535.1 Tepidisphaeraceae bacterium
TTTAGTGCCACTGCCAAACGACTCTCCTTCTTCATCGCCATCGATACGCAACAGGATTCAGCTTCTTAAACTTTCCGTGCAAATCGGCATTCGCTTGCTCGATCTGATGGATGTAATTCTTTGCTTCTGCACTTTTGATCGAAGGAAATCCGCTCGTGCCAATCACAGAAATCCACCCTTTGGGATGCAGCCGCGCCGGCGTGTCTTCAATGGTGCAGGGGACACTGTGCGTGAGCAGGGCGGTCTGGGCTTCGACGGCATACGACCGCATATCCGGCGGATAACTCTGCATGATCACATAATAAAGCCCCACCTGGCGATCCGCGGTTGAAGGAGCTTGAGCCGTGGGCGTTTGGGTGGATTGTTGATTCGTGGTTTGTTCATCGGTGGTCTGTTCGGTTTGGTTAGCAGGAGCGTTTGCGCCTGAGGGCACGTCCATGACCTGAGGATTCGGCACGGATTTTATAAGCGAGTCGCTGGTCACCGCGGTCATCGGTGTACGATTGCGTCCGACATGCTCACCCAAAATAAAAGCGATTCCCAAAGCAACCAGAATGCCGAACGCGATGAGCAGACTTGTCGTCGTGGTCAGCGTGAAATGCACCAATTGATGATCGCGATCGACTCGCACCGCGGAAGCCCCAGCAGCCGATGTGCCAGAGGAGTCGGAGGCCGCTGGTCGTTTCCACCACCAGTTAGGTGTGCGCGTGGGCGAAGGCGCCGACTCGCCGGGTCGTGAACTGCCGATGACTTCAAACAAAGCAGCAGCGTTTTTTCCTTTGGCCATGAAAACCTCCGTGTTCAATCATTCAGCGATTTTATTTCCGCAAGCAGATCACGCACCTCGCCAGGGTCTAGCAGTGCTAGGAAATCGCCGTGGATGTTACCGGATCCCAGCGCATCGTGCAGATCGCCATTGGCGACTCCTGCTTCCATGCCGGCACTGCGCACATGGACCGACGCCGAGCGCGTGGAAACATTCAGCGTCACAAATCCGCTCCCCTGGTAATGCACGACACTTTCATCGGACAGACCTGCGTGCGAAATGAAATACCAGTCGATGGCGGCGTTTGTTGAAGAAGGATTATCCGGCTTCGACCCTTTGCGGGGACGCCAGAAAACGTGCACATGCACGAGCTGGCGCAGGGGAGCAATCTTTGCCGGCTCCAAGGGGGCGCCGGGCTTGAGATCGGGTGGATTCTGCACGCCATCAGCGACGAGTATAAAGTGATAATCCCCAGCCGGCTCACGAAGCATGTAGGCGTTGGTAAAGGTTTGGCGATATGCATTCCCGCCTACCGAGCGATGGAATGTCAGATAATCCTTATGCGCGGCGCAACCAGCGCAGATAAAGACCAGGCACATCGACGCGAGCATTTGCCGCAGCATGCCGCGCAGTGTAACGCGGGAATCAGAAAATGGTACCCTACAGAGAACGCTGAACTATGAATTCTGAACGCTGAACGTGCCTCCGCCCCGTGCTAATGCGCTGCACGCGCCTTTGAATTGAACAGAGCGTGATATCGTCGTTTACGGATACGGCGTTACCGGCGGCGCATCGCCGGGCAATTCCAATGCGCCGACCAACTCCGACAACGTTTTCACGCCCGCTTTTTCCAGATAACCCTGCAAACCCTCGCAGATTTTATTCGGGGTCGCGGGATCAACGAACAGAGCGGTGCCAATCCCCAGGCCGGTCGCGCCAGCCAGGATAAACTCCACCGCATCCTGCCAGTGTTGGATTCCGCCCATGCCAATCAGCGGCACGCCGGCTTTCTTTGCCACATTGCGATAGACCCGGCTGACCATATGCACCGCGATCGGCTTGATCGCCGGACCCGATAAACCGCCGGTAACATTCGCCAAGCGCGGCTTGCGCTTCCAGATATCCACGCCCATCGCGGTGAACGTATTTACCAACGAAAGAATATTCGCCCCGCCTTCGATCGCCGCGGCTGCGATGGCGGTGATGTCTTCCACATTCGGCGACAATTTCACAATTAGAGGTTTATTGGGGAGGACATTCTTTACCTGCCGGGTTAATTCTTTTAACCGCGCAGGGTTGGTGCCAAACGTCAATCCATCTTTCACATTCGGACACGAAACATTGAGCTCGACAGCAGTCACGCACGCCAGCGAATTCATCGCCCCGCACGTTTCGACATAATCCTCCGTGCTGTGCCCCGCGACATTCACAATTACGGGGCATGGCATCTTTTGCAGCTCCGGCACTTTTTCGGCAATGAATCGATTTAATCCGACGTTGGCCAGCCCAATCGCATTGAGCATCCCCGCGCGCGTTTCAATGATTCGGCTCGGCTCATTCCCTTTCCGCTCTTCGCGCGTCACGGATTTGGTGACGAAGGCTCCCAACTTCGAGAGATCGAGAAAATCCGCATACTCCCGCCCATACCCGCTGGTTCCCGAGCAGGTCATGGCAGGGTTCGCTAGCCTTAATCCCGCGATGGTGACAGATAAGTCTGGCATGTTGATGGACGAGTAGTTGTACGTTTGGATGCCTGCAACGCAAGTTGTTCAGTGAAAGCTGTCAGTTCGAACAAATTGCTGGCAACTTTTTGTAACGGTGGTATTATGATCACGGCACGGGGTTAAGGTACGTGCTGAGCTGTCACGCTGGCGGCTGCATTCGGAGTGGAAGCTAATCTTGCTCTCTTAACCAGGTTCTCTTGTAGTAAATCCCTTGGGAGTGTCTGCGCGCGGGCTAAGAAAACGCTTCTTTTGTTGGGAAGGAATGAATCATGAAATGTCTCGCGTCTCGCAGCAGCAAACGTGCATGGGCCATTCTGGCAAGCGTCGCGGCTTGCACTTGCACGATGGCTACGACGAAAACGTACATTGGCACCACTGCGGGACATTTCAATGTCGCCAGCAATTGGAACCCCAGCGGCGCACCGGCCAGTGGCGATGACGTGATCATGGGCACCACAACCTACACCGCGACGGATGATCTCGATGTCACACTGGACACCACCGAGCCGACAGGCACCAACGCCGTTTACAATTCCCTCACGCTGGATTCATCCGGACTCCTCGGATTCATGGTTCTCAACCAGACTGCTGGAACTTTTGCCGCTACGACCGAAACTATTGGAAAAACCACCGCCGAGAATACCTTTAATCAAAACACTGGAACTACCAATACAGTCGGAACCCTCAACATCGGTGTTGCTAGCGTTATGGATTCATACAATCTTTCCGGTAACGTCAGCACAATTCTTAACGCCACCACGATGAACGTCGGCGTTTCCGGTTCCGGCACTTTTACTCAAACTGGTGGCAGTGCAAGCTTCGCCGCCGTTACACTTGGGGGTAATTTGGGCGGCTCCGGCACGGTTAATGTTTCCGGCAGCCAAAGCGAATTTGACGTCTTCGAGACTCTCAATGTGGGCGGCGCGGGGAGTGGGGTTTTCAATCAGAGCGGCGGTGACGTTAGTGCTTATGAGGTCAACATTGCCTCCACATTCGGCACGGCTACATATAATTATAGCGGCGGAACGCTCGAAAGCGTGGGTTACTACATACAAGTCGCTAAGAATGGGACTTTCAACCTGGAGACTGGCGCCGTACTGACAGCAGACGTCCAACTTGTTAGCGGTGGCGCATTCAAAATGGCCGGCGGCTCATACGATCCGGCTGCCATCTTCTACATGGCTGGTGGCGCTTTTGAGCTACAAGGCCACAGCACATCGCTCCTCACCCTTACCGAGCCTATCAATGATGACGGAATCACCGTTGCCAATGGCACCCTCGAAAATGGAGCCGCTACCCCCGCCACCCTGACCCTGAATACACCGGCAACGCAAAATTATGAAGAGCCTTTCGTTCTCGTTCAGTTCGGTGGGGTCATCCAAGATGGGGGGTCTGGTTCATTCGGGCTGACTGTGACCGGCGGCACTGTTGGTTATGGATTAGGGCTCAGCGGTAGCAGCAACAGTTATTCTGGCGCCACAACCGTCGCCACGATCCTGCAGGCGTATGCCAACGGAGTTTTCTCGCCGAACAGCGCTGTGATTATGCTCGCCAGCGGTGTGCTGGATGCCAGTACATTTTCGGTCTCGATCGGCTCGCTGGCCGGCACCGCCGGAACTGTGAACATCGATGCAGGCGGTACTCTTGCCATCGGGAATGATAATACATCCACCACCTATGCCAGCGTCTTAACCGGCAGTGGCACGATTACCAAGATCGGCAGTGGCACCCTCACCCTCAATGTCACCGGAACATTTAACGGCGCCATCACCGTCCAATCCGGCACGCTCGCTGTAGGCGGGGTCAACGGCATTCCAACCAACGTTCCAGTCGAATTCACAGGTAGTAGTGGCACATTAAACGTCAATGCCGATCAGACATTGGCTTTCTATTCCAACAGCGATTTGAACACCACTAATTTTTCCAATAATTCCACACTGACGGTCGGCACCAATAAC
>DASXDR010000029.1:0-8564 GCA_036490535.1 Tepidisphaeraceae bacterium
TGCTGCTGCCGTTATGCCAATGATTGCGCCGCCGCCCCTGAGCAATTCTCCGAATTCCCCAAACGTAGAGCGCCGCCCAAAGGAATCTTTTAGCTTCTCGAAGCTCTTTTCTGTTGCGTCGAAAAAGCCGGGGGCGTTTCCATCGGCAGACACACGAATGCTAACTTCGCGATTTGGCATGGTATTTATTTTCCTGTCTTTTTGGTTGTCTGAGGCTGGGCATTGCTTCATGCAGGTGGGAGATTTCCCACCTGATTCCGGATGATTGAAACTTTGAATTTCAGGCTAGGCATTAATCCCCCTCGCTCAGTTCACGAAAGATTTGTTCGATACGGCCTTCGATGATTCCCTGAATCTCGCCAGCATCTAAGCCCACGCATTGCGGCGCGATTCCCGCCCCCAGCCCACGGCACTTATTCTTTATGGTCACCACTTCGTTGATCCAAAGGGCGCGATATTTCTCCTTATCAACAAGCCGTTTTTCATCCTCAAGGCACTGGTTGCGATATTTTCTCGCTAACCAGTAATCCCTATTGCCGCCTAGGTCATCGGGGATTTCCTGCCTGGGTTTTGGTGGTCTGCCTGGTGCGGCACTTTTCCCTTCAGCCTCAAGCCACGCACGGACCTCTCCATCATTCAGAAAAATCTTCCGCTTTGTATCGCGACGATGCGGGCATCCATCAGCCGCCCAACGGCGGACCGTTTCATCGTTAACATCGAAGATTTCACCAATTTCTTTGGCGTCATGTTCTCGTTTAATTGTCGATTCAGGCGATGGTTTTTTCTTGTTTCTCATAACTAGTTTCATGTGAGATATTTATGAACGAAATTCATCGGTATCCAAACGAAGGCCGTCGTTAACCCGCTATGCCCGTAGGGGCCCGGGAAGTACCTTGGCCTCGTTTTTCATCCATTCCGTGCATGATCGTCATTAGTCGTACTGAAAAAGATTTGCCAGCGCAGGACCGGCAATTGAGCCGACCTTGGCTAACGTGTTCGCCGCATAAGAAATCATTGGCCAGTTGTTCTCGATGAATGCCGTAGCGTCGGGATAGTGCTGGGCTTTGGCATCTGGATCGTTGCCATATAAATCCTGATAATGTTGCTGGGCTGAGTCGCCTGGTATTGCTGGCACTCCCAATTGACACGCCGCTTTCCATGCGGCCAAGTCACCCACAAGCAAGGTGGAGGGATAATCATCGCTTGCCGCGATGTCTGGATCGGTCCACCAGTTGTTATCGGTGGGATCGGCGTCGTCGGGCAAGGCAAGATCGCCCACTTCAAAGCCGCCTGCTCTTAGCGCGGCAGCGACGGCACAACTTGAATATGCCTGTAGCAATCGATTGGTGTTGGGTTGTATTTGCGTCGTTGTCATAAATGTTGCCTCAGTTTTCTATTTCCACTGTTTCACAAAACTCACGTTTCACTGAGCCGGTTAAATCGGTCTGCGATAGTTGGCATAGAATTTTCTTCGGACGATCGCGCAAGCCCGCAACGGCGCGTACGAAATCACCGCTAGCCGACTTTCCGCCATCCAGATAGATGGCAAGACCACAAACCGCATCCCAATGCTTGCGCAGAATCGTCGCCGCCTGCTCGCAGCTATTAAGCAACATTGTTGCGGTGAATTCCGAATTGAGTACCGGGAAATTTATTGCCGCGCTCAGCGAGGCTTTGAAATTCTTAAGATCGTCAGAAAGTGTTCCGTCTCTTAGCATCGCCCATGCCGCACTACTTGCGACGTCGTGCATATTTGTTTTCACGCCACGTTTGTAAATTTCCAGCGCGACGGCGCCGGCAACAATTGGCACGCACATTTTTACCGGGTCGCCGTGCTCTTTCATCTCGCACGCGCCTGAGGGAAGATCGACGTCGAACACCGGGTTCAGCGTCGCCGCATGATCCGGTCTACTCCACACTTCGCGAACGTCGATATCGAGAACTTCGGCGGCAATCGCGTGGGCAGCTTCATGTATGGCGGTCTGATTCATGCGCGCACGCTCGCTTCTGCGCCTTGAAGAATTTTCGCGATGCTGTTTGATCCAAGATCGGTCATCGCGCCACGACCTGCCATCGGACCGTCATAAAACTCTTTTTTCTGTTGACGGTTACGAACCGCGGGATGCGCGTCAAACCGCGTAATTAGTTCTTTTGTCATCGCGTCCAGCGCTTCGCGTTTTTGGCCGGGGTGGAGAAGAAAAGTGTAGCCATGTGGGTCGGGATAGGGGATGGCATCAGATCCTTGGTGCTCAATCGATGCTTTCGACGGCTCGAACTCGACGATGAATTTCGTAGAGACAGACGCAAGAGGAAATGTATCCGTGACCGATATCAGATACGCTGGCTGTTTAATTTCGTTGCGTTGCCACTGACGCGTTATCGAAAGCAATTCATCAAGTTCGGATGGTGTTTGTTTGCCGAGTGGGATGAATTCCAAGTCATCGATCCTGTGGGAATATTTCGATTCGATGAGCGAACCAAAATTAATAACGCGATATTTGGTTGCTGGATGTTTATCGTCGCGCATCTCCTGGATTAGATGAGCCCTTCTTGCGTCATTAACCGGATCGGACAGCCCGAGAACGCGCCAATGCTCGAACCGCAATTTTTCTAATCGCGATTCGGCGTCTTCGGCTTTCCTTAATGCGCGGTTGCCAGCATCACAAGCGGCGACAAGCTGCGTACGTTGGGGTTGCCGCGATTCAATTAACTCGACGGTGCTGGCATCATAGTCCTCCAGCTGCTTTTGGTGGGTCGCATAGTCACTTCGGATCGTCTGGATCGTCGCGACCAGCAATTCGGCTTGGAAGGCGCTGCGCAATATGGAAATATCCTTCGTTAAATCTGCGGGAGTTTTGCCGAGCGCTGCCAATGCTTCGCGCAGCTTATCAATTTTCGGCGGGGTTGAGTCTTTGCCCTCAGCCTCGCAACGTACGGCAGAAAGGTACACTTTCCACGCGCTATCGGTGTCCGACTGCTCGCGCTGTGCTAATGATTCCAAAATACTCATAGTTTGCCTTTCATTGTTAATGATATCGTTACAATAAACGTGCCGTTTCCAGAATCTGGAATAAACTTAGATCGCATTCACAATGTGAGACGTGCCACACCTTTTGCACCGCGCGTAAGACTGACCGGTACCATCTTCGTCTCGCCAATTAGTGCGATACGTCTCAAAGCCCTTGTGTCCGCAAATCTTGCACGGCGGCAAAATCAGAGTGATTTCGTGCATCACCGGATCGCGATGGCGCTTGGGTCCTTGAGAAGGACCTGTCCCATGATTCTCGGGAGTCATGTGACCTCCACAATCAAAACGTCTCCGCCCGCGCCAGCCCGGGCGGTTGCTAGGCACGATAAGCATAGCGGCGTGATTTCAAATCTATCTCCATCCGGCTCGACCATTGATGCAATGGTGGGCGTATCCGCAAAAGGATCATTGCAAACCCAACATCGACCCTTGCACGTCCAGCCCGTTTCGGTGGTGCTCGGTACGACCACAATGACCGTATTCTCCCCAAGCGCTGGGAAAGCCATTCTCATTTTTCCCCCTTCGCAGAGTGGTCAACTTGAGCACCCTGCTCATTCACCTGCTTCACATCCACGCATCGGAAGCCATGGCAACGCCATAACGCCTTGAGAACGCGGCGTAGGCGGATTTCGCAGGGAACGGTATCGTGGGGCTTTTGTTCAAGCTCCAAAATGAATCTGGGATTGCTCATGCAACCTCCCCATCTTGAATCGCAGCGCGCTCGCTAGCGGCATATTCGTCTTCGTCCGGCAAGTTGCTCAAAATAAGAGAACCTGAGCAAGTTGGTTGTGGGGGTGCCGGAGTGATATTATTTTCTTTGTTTTCTTCCTGAAAACCCTTGTTGCTCAAGTTGCTCAAGTTGTTCAAGTTGTTTGTGTTAGGCGAGACGTGAGCAAGTCGCCATTGCCATTCTGCCGATCCTGGAACGCGCTCGGACCTGACTCTCATCTGCTCTTTCGCACGACGGACAGTTGACCAACTCATGCCGGCGGCTTTGGCCTGCTCAATAACCGATTTCGTCGGCATCGGTCCCGCCTCCAATAATTCGCATAACCATTCTGCCGCCTGCTCCCTGCATTCTGGCTCGGGTCCGGGCTTTTCGGCCATGCCGTTCTCTACGGCAAGGGCATCGTCCGCAGTCATCCTCACTGGCTCTTTTGACCAAATTAAATGTGCAGGGTCGCCGCCGATGGTGAATGCCAGACCATCACCCTCTGGCGCTAGATTGTTTTTGCCCGGCAAGAGCAATCGGACGGGCGATTGAATTCCGGTGACTTGCTCAGCGTCTCTTGCGCCCTCATCGGCGTCGGCCTTTCGACACAAATGCCATACCGCACGGGCAATTCCCGTAAACGCTCGGCTACCGAGTGCTAAGTCATCAGCAATCGCGCCGGATGATTTCCGACGGTGAGCCACAACTAGTACGGCACAATCGTATTTAGCTGCTAGTGCCGCAACCGGAGCCAGCACACCGCGCACTTCATTATCGCGATGGGCATCGGTTGATCCGCCCAAATATGAGCCGATTGGATCAATGACGATCAACCGGCAATCGGGTATTCGCTGCAAAGCCTGCTCAAGCGCCGGCACGTCGGCCAAGGTGAATACGGTTTCAATTTGCTGGCCATCTTCCCCGATCATCCGCACCATCGACAAAATATGAATCTTCGATACGTCGGCATTGTGGGCATCGAGACGGGGTCGCGTAGTATCGGAGGGATCATCTTCAGCATTAAGCAATAGAACCGATCCGCGCTCGCACGGAGCGCCATCGGGCCAAGGCGTCCCGGTGGATACTCGCGAAGCAAAGTCCGCACACGCTATAGATTTTCCCTCGCCGGGCCTGCCGACAAATAGAGTGATTCGTCCCGATGGAATACGGTTCGCCCACAACCAACGAACTTTCGAAGGCTCGATATCTGCAAGGCATGTCATCACCGGACCGCCAAGTAACACCGATGGGTCAAGCCACGCTGTGGCATCCTCAATCGATTTGATTTGTTCGTATCTTCCGCCAGCGGCGAGAAATTCCACAATGTCGCCACCATCCGGCAAGCCTGGCAGGTCGATAATCTTCACGCGGGCAGGATTTTTCAGACCTACCAGAATCCGCGCAACATCGCGGGCATATTTCTCGCCGGGTTTATCGTGGTCTGGAAAAATCACCACGTCTCTACTTTCCAGTGGAGTCCAATTTGTTTTTCCTGCGGCACTGGATCCGTGCGCCGACGTTGTGGACGGCAGGTCGATCGCGCACGCGGCGTCTGTCGCCTTTTCGCCCTCACATATGTAAATCGTGCCCGTCGCTGGCAGGCAATTGAGTCGATACAGCGGCAACGGAACCGGCGGATCGCCAATTGCCCAACCATTTACGACACGATGTACTGGGCGGAATTGTTTGGAACCATCGGGCAGGTCATACCGTGCAACCCGCATAATCTCCGCGCCGGCAATATCGCAATACCCCGACGATCTATTCCGTCGTCCGCTCTTTGGCGCACACGCCGCCAAGGCGTCATCGGCAGTCAGATAAGTTTTTGCCGATGGAGTCGGACGGGGATCGGCGAAATGCCGACCGCTACCATTCTCGCTGGCGCACCTATATGTCTTGCCCGTTTTGTGGCAGTGTCCGGCACCACCATCGGGAGATCGCGTGCAGCCGCGTTTATGCGTGTGGCACTCTAGGCATGGATTCTCTGCCGTGACTTTCGGCCATTTAGCTGTATCTGATATTTTTGTTGATTTCGCATTTAGGTCTTTTAAAATAGCCATCCTTGACAGCCTTTCTGATTTGCCGCCGGCCTGAATCACCGGCGGTTTTTTATTCCTCTGTTATGAAGCCCGCTTTTTGCAGCTCATGCTCGGCGGCGTTGATTTGTTGTTTTCGTAGGCGCGGGGTTGGGGTGACGATGGGCACTTCCTGGCCATTCAGCCGCGCGATGAATCTGGCGATGGCCTCGCGACTCGTACGCAGTCCCGATGGCGTGCGGATCGTTTCGAGCCGTACCCTTGTTCCATCGTTGGCGCGTGCGCCCTGTTTGATATGGCGATAGAGCACGGACACGTCACGCGGCCTGCCGTCGGTCCTGCGCAGTGCTGGCTCGTGACATGCCTGGGTGAGACTCAGCAATTCCTCGTGAAATATGTCGATGCTGCCTAGGGAGAACGTATTAGGCATGATTTCCCCCTTTCGCCTCTGGCCTTACTTTCGATGATTCGACCAACTCCGACAGCGTCGATTCGTCAAAACGAATCTCGCCATCCGGCAATTTGATATGGGGGATAAGGTTCTTTTTGGCCAACTTGATTGATCGGCCACGCGGATACATGAGCAGGCGATCAACCTGGCCGGGCATTAACAACTTCGTCATGCCCAATCAAATAGCACGGTATTTTCAGCTCTCAAGAAAAAACACGCGCAGCCGTATTTGATTTAGCTTTCCGCATTTTATTTAGGTTTCTCTCAGATTTTCAGTGATTGCAGAGATTCCATTGCCCGATTGCGCACCTCGGCATCACCGCCGTGTGCAACAACAGCGATAAGTATTTGTCGTATTTCCTTTAGGGTAAAAGCATGATTGCGTTTCCCCTTTGTAGGCCTTGGAACTCCCGCCTTATCCATATGCGCATACAGCCCCTCATTCGAGGCATAGCCGGTCATTAATTTTAAATCTTCGTAGCGAAATGCCCTGGAATCGGTGCGGGTAGGCGAGACACCTTCGGCGGGGCTCACCAACGCTTTCGCGCCGCCATCGTTCAACAATAATCGTATCGCTTCCGCCGACGCTTGGAATACGTTTTGTTCAAGCCTAGACCAGTACCAATTGGGGCGAGCCCAATTCTTTGCGGCTGTTCCCTCCATACCTTTAAAAAACTCGAATTCATCCAAACGATATGGGCAGGGTTGGGATTCGTTTATCGCAGAGCGTTGTTCGCATCGGATAATCGGTGACACCTGCTCGGCTGCTAGATAATGAAGAAAATGCACCCATATATCCAAGTCAGAAAACCAATAGATAGAACCATTAAGATTCGGTGGCGGAGGCTCTTTATTGAGCACGTGACGGCGCAGGGCCTCCGCAACATCACCGTGCGTGAAATGGCCATCCTGCAAAGTTGCTTGGATTAACAGCGGCAGGCGGAGCGCGCCCACCGTGCTTAGATGTTTATAATAATGTCCGGCAATGGAACCAAGGGATTTAAACTTATCGAAAGAGCTGCTTTCGCCGGTATAAAAACCATGACACCGCATTACTTCCATTACTTTATCACCGTCAAATACTGCATCCGCATATCCTTGTTCGATATTTCCAGCACGCGGCAAACGCCAGATCAATTTATATAACAACTGCGAAGCAACCCATGGGGTATCCTTTGTGTCCTCTTTGCCAGAATGGTCGTATCCAAAGAAAAGTATTTTCTGCCATTCCGGGGCCCGCTCACCTATTGGTCTATGAAACTCGCTGACAGTTAGGACGTTATGAAGCTCGCCGCACGACGTGGTCGCGGCGATAAATTGTTGCCTTAATTCAGCGAGGGGATTGTCTTCAGCCATTGATTCACCAGCTTTCATAGGGCCGGTCCGACGGCGTGACGCGCTGGTGAGAACGCCACGCCGCCGATCCGCTTGGCCGGTGATCAAGCCGGCCGTCCCGAATTGAATCATACCGCTGCAGGTAGAGCAACCGAAACTGGTTCGGGGTTTTTATCCTCGAACATCAGCGTACATTGATCGCAATTCCATGCGCGGGAGAAATTGCCATCGTCGCCGAAAACCCTGAAAATGAGCTGGCCACGGTGAAGCGCGATTACTCGCCCGACTTGGCCAAATTCTTCATCGCATACGTCATCTCTTACTATATCGCCAACGTGAATTTCGCGACCAAGCCTATCGAGATTCAAGCTCTCGGGTTTGATTATCACGCACTCTCTGCAATGCGCAAATATCGTAGCTTCGCCGCATCCCTGTCCCTTGTTCGGAACGAAAAGTAGGACTCCGCCGTGCACGGCGACGACGCGGCCAAGAAATTGCTCATCGCGGATGATATGACCTAAGTGAATTTCCTTCCCTTTCTTGTCAGCGTTCACATGAACTTGTGCGGCATCGCGATTGTGTTTCTTTGGCGTCTTCTGTTTCTTCATGGTCTTCTCCTGAAAGTGATTGTGATTGCCGCGCCGACGGGCTGCGGCCTGGTTGTTGATAAAAATGAATGTGGCCGGTGAACGAATTGACGCATCCACGGTATGGATTGCCCGAATGAGTGACGGCGCACGCCAGCCAGTAGAACATCGTGCGATTGCGTCGACGTCGGCGCTGATAGTCACGGTTGTAGGCGGCGTCATTTTTCATGGCTATATCTCCCCGTGGGCATCCTCGTCGGAATCTTCCCGGTCAATCCATTGATCGGAATCGTCGGCGTCGGAATCATCGTCACTGAATCGGTTGCTGGCGTTGATCCGCTCCACCGCTGCGACGAATCGCGGGTCGAAGGGCACGGCAAGCCGGCGTAACCGCATAAAAATTTCGTAGAACCCC
>DASXDR010000030.1:0-101456 GCA_036490535.1 Tepidisphaeraceae bacterium
TCTCGCGCTTTGTCTTTCCGGGATTGATCAAGCCCCAGGAATTAGCGCGTTTGCTGGCGACGACGGATTTGCACATTTATTTAACCGTGCCATTCGTGCTTTCGTGGTCGATGATGAATGCAATGAGCTGCGGGGCCGTGGTGCTTGCTTCGGATACGCCGCCGGTGCGCGAGATGATTACGCCTGATGAAAATGGCTTGCTGGCAAATTTCTTTTCGCCGGAGGAATTTGCGGAGCAGGCGGTGAAGGTACTGCGCGATCCGGGTCAGTATCGGCAACTCGGTGATGCAGCGGAGCGCATGATTGAAGAAAAATATTCACTGGAGGCGGTAATGCCACAAATGATCAGCATGTACGAGGAGGCGTTAAACACATCACGTTAAGAGGCTCGTGATGACGCGACGGCGAAGAGCATCCAATCATCGGCAGTAATTTGCTGGTCGTAGTTGAAATTGCCAGCCGCCCAGTTTTTATGACCGAGAGTTTGCTGGGCTGATTCTTCAGTCATATCGGCGCCATTGAGCGATCCGTCGAGATTGGCGTCGCCGTACCAGGTGAATTTCACAATCGTGGCTGTGGGCAGGACCACGTTGCCATCGAAAGTGGTCGCGCCGAGATCACCGGCAGTTGCGTAACCCAGTGCGCGGCTGGCTTGCGAGGCGGCGCTGGATGAATCCAACCCGCCGCCGTTCCATGCTCCGCCGGCATATCCGGTAGTCAGGTCGGAGAGCAATGTCGACTGATACGACACCGCAGAATTGTCGATCAATGTTCCATCCGTCAAATCGAGCGAGGCGCCGGTGGGTAATGAGAGCGATTGCGTGTAGAGAACCAGATTCCCGGCATCGAGCTTGGCTGATGCGCCGCTGGCAATGGACAGGCTGGCGAACTGCTGGCTCGCCGCGAAATTGATAGTTGGGCCGGAGTTAATGGTAACATTATCCAGAACGCCGCTGGCATCGAGATTCACTTGCGAGACGCCGGAAATATTCAGCGTCGCTGCGTCGGAAGTGACAGTGGTGCTGGAAAAAGCGAGCGTATCGGCAGCGACCGAATCATTGAGTGTGATGTCAGCGCCGCTGTAGGAAACATTAATGCCAGAAAGCGGATTGCCGTTGGCGAGATTCAGGGTCAGGCTATTGCCACTGAGGTAGAGCGAATCCAGCGATGATTTAGCAATCGAAAATGCTGGGGTTCCCATGGCGGTAGAGTTAGTGAAAATCTGATCGATGGTTCCCGTAGAATCGGTTTGCAGAGTGAGTGTCGGCGAAGTTTCGGTAAAAGAATTCGCTAGCGCTGGCACGAGCAGATTCGCAACTGGCGAGCCGCGCCCGGTGACGAGGTCGTAACCCGTTGTAGCGGAATAGCTGCCGTTCGATCCACTGGTGATGTCGTGGAAATCGCTGGATGGCAGTGAATACAAATCGGTCAGCGTTTGTGTGCCGCTCAGCGAACCCAGCCCGGCGAGCGTTCGTCCCTGGTCGGCAATTGCGATTAATCCTGCCCACATGGGCGAAGCCAAACTCGTTCCGCCCACCAATCCATTCACCCAGGGATTGGCTGAGCCGATTCCGCTGGCGGAGGTATCCAGCACCGCCACGCCCGTGCTGGGATTGGCATCAATCGAGATATCCGGCGTGGTACGATTGGTTGCGCTGGGCGTGGTTACCAGATTCTGATACGACGGCTTGAGTTCATATTTGCTGATTCCCCCGCCCGAGCCAGACCAGCCGTTTTCGCTGCCATAACTGCCATTGGATAACGTCAAGCTGGTGCCGCCCACTGCCACGATGTTTGGTGAATAAGCCTGGTATTCGCCCGGCGAGCCATTGTCGCCCGTCGAGGCCAAGAAGGTAATTCCCTGATGTCCGGAGGGCGTGGTATAGATCGAATCGGAGCTGGTTTCAGAGCCGTATTCCGATCCGCCGTAACTCATGGTGACAGCGACCACGCCGGGAATTGTTTTGGCATAATTCACAGCGGCATTCAGGTCACTGGAGCTGGCGCTATTGGCTTCGACAAGCACAATATTGGCCTGCGGGGCGATGGCGTGGGACCATTCCACATCCAGCGAGATCTCTCCATCCCAACTCGTATTCTGGGCAGGCATGGTGGTGCCGCCGGTCTGATTTACCTTGGTGAATGAAGTCGGATCGGAAATATTGAATGCCTGATCGAAGCGGGCTAAATCCGATATGTCAAAATTGCTGGCGCTCGAATCGACAAAACTGGGATCGTCATATGCGTCGATGATCGCGATAGTTTCGCCCGCGCCAGTGCCAGTGGTGGAACCGAAATCGATATCGTTGACGCCGTAAGCAGCCAACATTTGCGATGGGGTCAAACCGTTGGGCGAAGACGATCCGCTGGAATTGGCTTTGACTTTCCCGGCGTGTTTGGTTTGCGTTGGCGGGGTGATGATCTGATATTGGGTGTAATCAGTAGCCGCTTTTTTGGTGTATTGATAATCTGTCTTGGGCGTTTCCAATTTGACGCCATGTCCAAGGCTGTGAGTAATCAGCGAGCTGGACATTAGAGCGCGAACTTCGAGCGATTCGAATAGCGGTGTCTTCTGTTGTTTTTTTTGCATAACCTAAAGCTCTGTGGCAGTTATACGTCTTGCATCGCCGCAGGTTTGTAAAAAAGATCGCTGTCGATAAGGACTATTTCTGCGATGAGTTTCTGGTTAATTGCTCAACTCGCTCGGCTCATTATTGCTGTTGCAATTGGCTTGTTTGGCGTGGGATATTTAGCGGCGCGAGCATGTCGCTCAAGTGCTCCCGCATTGCTGGCGTTTCCGTTATCGCTGGTCATTCTTTTTCATTGCGTCTTTATGGTCGGCCTACTCGGCATTGCGATTACCTTTGGGCATGTACTCGTTCCGTTGCTCGTGATCGCTGCGCTGCTGATTTATTTCTGCCCCGGGCCGATCGCCAAGTTTAAAAGCGACCCCTCCAAAAAACCCTCGATGCAACGGATCGGGATTGCTTTGGTTGCGATTTCCGCAGCGCTCATGATTCAGCAGGCGCTGCTGACTCCATTAAGCGGGTACGACACGATCTTTCGCTGGAACCTGCTGGCCCTTCGTGTTCTGCAACTGCACACTTTCAGCTTTTATCCTCCTATTCATCCCACGGATTTTCAGCATTATTTTTATATCGATAGTTTTCCGCCGGTGGTCTCGTTTGCATATTGGTGGGTTTACGCCGCTTGGGGATCGTATGTTCCGCAATTGAGCGCGTTGGTGGTTGTGCCACAATATCTCGTGATTCTTTGGCTCGTTTACGAATTAGCTGCCAAGATGGCGAGCTCAACATCGGGCGGGATTGCGGGCGCGTTGGCTGTCGCGATTCTGGCAACATCCAGTGCCTACTTTCGTGACCAGGCCATTGGTCAGGAAACCGCATTGATGGCTGTCGCTCTTATGGCAGTGCTTTGGCTCGTCCTTACACAACCCGCTGATAAATCCACGATGATTCTCGCTGGCGCGTGTGCTGCGATGGGCGCCCTGTGCCGTGAATATGGCGGGGCCTACATCGCTTTCGGATTATTCCTCGTTTTGGCGAAATATCGATCGCTGAAGTTAACTGGTATCTTTTTTCTCTCTGCTCTCTGCTGCTCGGCGGGATGGTATCTCCGCAACATTGCTCTGACTGGCAATCCATTTTTCAGTCTGAATTTCCTCGGACTGCCCGGTAATGCCATGTTCATGGACATGCTCAAAAGTTTTCCACCCCACTTTGGCATGAGCGCCTGGGATGCGCGGCGGTGGCATAACATGATCACTTATCTGCTGATGGGTTCGCCGATGCAATTAACCGCAGGGTTAGCGGCGCTGATATTCATGCCGCGCAAAAATCTTTGGCTGACTGCCACACTGATCATGGTCGTCGCGCTCTGGGTCGATTCCGCTGGGCATAGTGCAGGCGGCGAGCAATATTCATCGCGCAATCTCGCTCCCGCTTGGGCGATTCTTTCGGTTGCCGCAGCAGTTTGGCTGAGTCGCTGGCCTTCACCGCGCTGGCAAATCGCCTGCATTGCGGTGCTGATCTGTTTTGGCGTTGCTTTCATCAACGATTGGATTTTTCCGTTCTCTTTTTTCAATCCTCCGACCGGTTCGTGGCTGGCGTCGGGATGGCATTACCATCAACGCGACGACATCGAAGAAGAGATGGTGCCCATCGTGCAGCAATTATTGCCGCCGCACGCGCGGATTCTGGGTGATGAATTGGCCGGCTATTGGCTCCTGGATCGAGCCGGGCATCAACTAGTTCCTCCGTGGAGTCCCGAAGTTGCTTTCTTGTTTGATCCAACTGTATCGGCCGAGCAGGCTTGCCAGCGCATGCATCAGATTCATATCGACTATGTGCTGGCCGTCCCCGGCGGGGCTTTCACTTTCTATTTCTGGGATCATTCGCGCTTTTATCAGGGGTCGAATCGATGGGAGAAAATCGCGCAGACGCGAGGGTTAATTCTTTTTCATATACCCGCTGAAGAACGCGGTGCTGCGCACCGCCGCTAACTACTGGCGATGCAAATTATTTAGCGGCGGTGCGCAGAACCGCGCTTTCCCGATATTTACGCCGGATCCAGATCCACATCACAATTCAATTCCGCCCCCACCGCTTCGAGCTCTCCGCGCAGTTTTCCCAACGAAACATCCGTCGGCACCGTCAATCGCATCTCGGTTAGAAAAATCGCCCCGCCGTCAAACGCCGCCGACTCCTGCCGCGCGGATAATTCCTCGATATTGATCCCATGTTTTCGCAAGACCTGCGACAGGCGTGCGACAATCCCCGGCTGATCCAGCGAATAGGTTTTAAGCCGATAAGCCAATCCCCGCGCTCCGCCCGCGGCTTCGCTTTGCGTAAATGTCTCAATGCGCAGCTGCATCTTCTCGCCGATCGCCGCAAGCTGCCCGCTCAGTTGCGCCATTTTCTCCTTCTCGGCCTCGAGCAAAATCAGCATCGCGAACTGCCCGCGCAGGTTGATCATCCGGCTATCCAGCAGATTCGCTCCCGCTGCATGGAGATGCCCGGTGAGCTCCCCCACAATTCCCGGCCGATCTAGCCCCACCGCGGTGATAATCAATTGCGCCATAATTTCTCCTGCATGAAGCGTGCTATTATATGAATCAGTCGGCAAGGATGCGCTTCGCCGGTAATGGATTATGGCTATCTCCCTGATCGATTCTCTGGAAAGAACTCCCCTCGCCTTCATCGATACCGAAACCACCGGCGCATCTGCCCAATATGGCGATCGCGTTATCGAGGTCGGCATCGTCCGCGTCGAGGGCGGCGAAGTGGTCGCTGAATATCAACAACTCATTGATCCGCAGCAGCGAATCAGTCCCGGCATTACCGCTCTGACCGGCATCGATCCCTCCATGACCGCTGGCCAACCCACCTTCGCGGAGCAATTGCCAGCTATGATGGAATTTCTCCGCGGCGCAATTTTAGTGGGCCACAACACATCATTCGATTTAAGCTTCCTTCGCAGCGAATTCCGGCGCTGCCGAATGACATTGGAAAGTGAATTGGGAAAGACGCATGTTCTGGATACGCTCCGCGTGGCCCGCAGAAGGTTCGGCCGCGGCGGAAATGGCTTACAGGCATTGGCGAGCAGATTGATGATTGAAGTCGCCGGTGCCCATCGCGCTTTGGCCGATGCCCATACCACCCGGCAATTGCTTCGCATCCTCCTGGAACCTCTGGGCGGCTGGCGCTGCATGCTCTGCGATGTCCTAACCGCGCAGGGCGGCGCAATGTCACTGATTCCGCCGCCGCTGGAATTGTCATTGCCTTTGGAAATTCAGGAAGCCATCGAATCAAAAAGCGTGGTCACGCTCGAATATCTCGACGCGACCCTGCAACGCACCCGCCGCCAAATCCGTCCCCTCCACGTAAAAAAATCCGGCGAAGATTTGGTCCTCGTCGCCTTCTGCGAAATGCGCCAGGCCCAGCGAACGTTTAAATTGGACCGCATCGTGCGCATCGAAATTCCCGTTTAGACCCAAGGCAAAACCTTTGGAGTAAGGTAATTTTTTGGGGTGCCATGCTCACGCTTGCGTGGGCATGGCACTCATCAAATTCTATAACCTTATGGGGAAGGGTTTTTCCTTTATCGCTTTACAGCCGCACATGTGCGGTACGGGGGATGCCTGAATCTCGTGATCGCATCTCTTGCACAACTCCTTAAAAATTAGACCATGCACACCATGAGTAAAGCGAAATTGCTTCCCAAACGTTCCGAAGTTCCCGCTATCGATTGCTGGAATCTCGCCTCCCTCTATCCGTCCGACGTAGCGTGGGCTAAATCCCTCGAGCAGTGGAAAAAACAAATTCCCAAATACGCGACGTTCAAAAATAAAATCGCTAAAAGCTCTCGCAACCTCGCCGCTTGCCTGCAATTTGACGCCGACTTTGACCGTCTCGGTGAACGCCTCGGCACCTACGCCTTCCTCAAAACCAGCGAAGACCAGGGCGACAGCAATTTTCAGCGCATGAAAGGCCTCTACCAACACGCCGCCACCCAAGCCGCCGAAGCCGCCGCGTGGTTGCGCCCGACAATTCTGGCGATTCCACAAAAGACCATGGATGGCTGGTTGAAAAAGTCAGAACTCGCTGAATGGAAATTACTGCTCGAGCGCATCGTGCGCTATCGCCCGCATACGCTCTCAGACAAGGAAGAAAATCTGCTGGCCATGCAGGGCCAAATGAGCCAGGCATCAAATCAGATTTTCCGCCAGCTCAACGATGCGGATTTGAAATGGGGCTTGGTAAAAAATGAAAAAGGCCAACTCATCGAATTAGGCCATTCTTCTTTCTCTGCATTTCTTCATTCGCCCAGCCCGGCAGTGCGCAAAGAAGCGTTCACCAAATATTACGATGAATACGAAAAGCATCGCAACACCATCGCGGCTTCGCTGGATGCCAGCGTGCAGCGCGATGTCTACTATGCCCGCGCCCGCAAATATTCCTCCGCGCTCGGCTCGGCCCTCTTTGACGACAAAGTGCCGATCACCGTCTACACCAACTTGATTGCATCGGTGCATCGCAAGTTGCCCGTGCTCTATCGCTATTACGAGCTGCGGCGACGAAAACTCAAACTCAAAGAAATCCACCAATACGACACCTACGTGCCGATTCTTTCCGATCTCGAAAAGCGGCATACGTGGGATCAGGCGATAAAAGCAGTCGTCGATTCTCTCGAGCCTATGGGCAAAGAATATTGCAGCGAGCTCCATCGCGGCCTGACCACCGGCCGCTGGTGCGATCGCTATCCCAACCAAGGCAAACAATCCGGCGCATTTTCCAGCGGCAGCTACGACGGCCAGCCCTACATCCTCATGAACTATCAGCCCGACGTGCTCGATCACGTCTTCACGCTCTCGCACGAAGCCGGGCACTCGATGCACTCTTATTTCTCCGCAAAGCATCAACCTTATCAGTATTACAACTACACCATCTTCGTCGCCGAAGTCGCCAGCACATTCAACGAGCAATTGCTCTTGCATCATCTGCTCCAGAAAGCGGACAACAAAAAGGAGCGCGCTTATCTGCTCAATCATGCCATCGACGAAATCCGTAGCACGATTATCCGCCAAACCATGTTCGCGGAGTTTGAAAAGATTTCACATGAACTCGTGGAAAAGGGCGAGCCGCTCACCGTCGATACCGTGCGCGAGGAATATCGTAAGCTCCTGAATCTATATTTCGGCTCCGATTTCACAATTGATGACGTGCTGGAATTGGAATGCCTCCGCATTCCCCACTTCTATCGCGCATTCTACGTCTACAAATACGCCACCGGCCTCTCCGCCGCCATCGCACTCAGCCAGCGCGTTCTCAATGGCGGCTCTCGCGAACTCAATGATTATCTCGGCTTCCTCCAAGGCGGCTGCTCCAAATACCCCCTCGACCTGCTCCGCGGCGCTGGCGTAGACATGGAAAAACCCGCCAGCGTCGACGCCGCCATGAAACGATTTGAGCTGCTGGTCACCGAGCTGGAAGAGTTGCTGTAAAGGGATGATTAAAACAAACGCGGAGCTGCGCACCGCCGCTAAATAATTTTTCGGTGGCTCATTTGGCGGCAGGCTCCTTTAAATAGATCAAACTATCGCCCGCTTTCGCTGCGGGCGGGGAATCAGTGGTCACCACATTCATCATCCCCGCGGAATTGGTGACAAACAGCGGCGATATTTTTTCCAAATCCTCCGGCTGCGGATCTTTTTCCAGCTTGATCAGCTCCAACGTCTTCCCGCTGCGCAATTGCTTGAGCAGTTCTTCATATGTGAAGTTTTTGTGGAACAAATAACGCCCCGTGAAATGGCTGGCGACTTTTTCACGGTGCGAGCCTTCAGCATTGGCGGGGGCGAGCTGGTAAATCTCTGAGCGACCGAAATGCCGCGCGAAATGCAGCGAAGCGATGGCGTTGACGGCTTCGTTGCTGGTCAGGGCGAGCAAACGTCCAATGCCGCTGAGTTCCACGCGGTCCAGCAGATGACGCGAGCTGATCGAGCCATAATACGTCGGCAATCCAGCGCGGCGTGCGGTATCGATATTGGATCGATTCGTATCAGCCACAAGCACTTCGTAACCTGCGTCGCGCAGCGCCACTCCCACGGCAATCGCCAAAGCATTCGCACCGGCAATCAGAAAGCCCAGCTTTTCAGGCTTGGCTAATCCCAGCTTTCGGGCGATTGGTCCGGCTGCCATGCCATAGACGGCTACCGTGCCAATGATCACGCTGAAGACAATGGGCAACAGTTCGCGCGCGTCGGCGTAGCCGCGTTCAGCTAATCGCAGCGCAAAGATGCTCGACACCGACGCCGCCACCACGCCGCGCGGCGCCATGCAGCAGAGAAAAACGCGCTCGCGCCAGCTCAACGAACTACCCAGTGTGGAAATCGTCACGCTGAGCGGTCGAACAATTATTATCAGTACGCCGATGAAAATCAGATGATCCCATCTGATCCGGGCGAGTTGAGCGGTGTCCAGACGTGCAGCAATCACGATGAATAGCATGGACAGCAATAGAACCGAAAGGCTTTCCTTGAATTCGCTGATATGCGTGATGGTCACATAACGCTGATTGGCCAGAAGGATTCCCATTGCGGCAGCGGCGAAAAGGCCGGATTCGCTTTGCAGCGTGTTGGCGCCTGTGAATGCTGCCAACAGGAACATGAGCGTGACTGCGTTCTGCAAATAATCCGGAACTAAAAAACGGCGGAATGCCAGCATCAGCACTGCTGCCCCGCTCAAGCCGCAGAGCAGGCCAAAGACAACTGTCTTAAGCACGCTGATGGTGATGAGCCAGGTCAGGCCGCCGAGCGCGCCATGCAGAGGGATTCCTGCAAAAACCAGCAGGGCCAGTAGAGCGCCAATGGGGTCAATGATAATTCCTTCCCAGCGGAGGATCGGACCAGTCGGGCCAATCGGGCGCACATGCCGGAGCAGAGGGCCAATGACCGTGGGCCCCGTCACCACCAGAATCGCGCCAACCAGCACTGCGATGGGCCATTGCACATGCAAGATAAAACGAGCGCTCAGCACGATCAGCACGCCGGTAACAATTGCCCCAATGGAGACAAGTTTCAGCACCACGGCGCGCGTGCTGGCGATCTCGCGAAAGTCGAGCGTCAGCCCGCCCTCGAAGAGAATGATGGCGACGAACATTGAAATAACTGGCAACAGAAGGTCGCCAAAGAGAGTGTTGGGATCGAGCAGCGGATGCTGCATGCGGCCGATTTGGACGAGCCATTTAGTGCCAGGCCCGATGGCTAAGCCGGTCAGGAGCAACAGCAGAATCGCGGGAAAGCGCAGGCTCCAGGCGACCCATTGGGCAGCGATGCCAAGGACCAGAATCAGTGTGAGTTGTTCCAGAATGTTCAGAGCCATGGACGAAACCGCTGGGACATTGATAATTCCGATAACACCGCGCGATGGCGTGGCATGCCGCGACTTTTGCCGCGGGCATACTTGTGGGCATTATGCGACGCAAAGCAATTTTTTTCGACCGGGATAATACGCTAATCGCCAATCACGGCTATCTCGGCGATCCCGGCGGCGTTGTTCTGATCGAAGGCGCCGCCGATGCAATCGCGCGTGGGCGCGAGCTGGGCTTCGCGATTGTTGTGATTTCCAATCAATCCGGTGTAGCACGCGGCATGTTCGATGAAGATGCGGTCCGAGCGGTGAACGGGCGCATGGAAGAATTAATGCGCGCCCAGAACCCCGCTGCGGTGATTGATCATCACGAGTTTTGCCCATTTCATCCGGATGGAGTCATCGAGCAATATCGGCGGGATTCTGACCTGCGCAAGCCGCGCGCCGGGATGATTTACCGGGCGCGCGAGGCGATGGCGCTGGACCTGCAGGGATCGTACGTGATTGGCGACAGCTTTCGCGATGTCGAGGCGGCACGGTCGGCGGGGTGTAAAAGCATTTTATTTTCACATCCGACCCTGCAGACCTCACCTGATGCGGGCGCGCGAGGCAATGCGCGTCCCGATTTCACATGCACTTCTCTGGAACAAGCCATGGATTTTATTGAAACGAGCGAAACGCATAAGCCGGTGGTCCATTTGCCGCCACGAACCGAGGGTGGGCCAGCGGAGAAACTTCCCGAACCGCCCGCGAATATTCCAGCGCCGGAATTGGAAATCAGCGAGCCACGCACGGAGGCACTGCTTCTGCAATTGTTGACAGAATTTAAGCGGGCCAATCCGCCCCATCATGCGGATTTTTCAGTGATGAAATTACTGGGCGGGATTGTCCAGATCATCGTGATCGCGGTGCTGCTGGTGGCATATTTGAATACTGGATCGGTGGCATCGCAAGAGAACCTTTTACTGTTGGCGATTGTGCTGCAGGGAATTGTCGTAGCTGCGACGGTGGCGGGCTCTAAGCATCGCATGTAGGTGTCTTTATTTCAGTTCGTTACCCTGCCAACAGAGCATATCTCGTCCTCGCGTCGAAATTATCTAATCCCGTTCCCCGATCGCAGGGAATATACACTGGCAGTGGCACTAAAGTGCCACCGCCGGTGAATGAACGGCTACGTATTGAAAATACAATTGTGCTTAATTCGGATATTTAACAAAGCATCCATACGCTTTGGTTTGCGGGTGCGCAATCGGTTGACCGCTTTGCAGCGCAGTCAGGGCGTCATCCACATATTTATCCGTATCCGCATGCACCGGATCATTGGAATCTGCGCTGGCTTGCGAATCGATCCCGCCTTCGTAGACCAGGTTGCCGGACTTATCGATGATGTACATTTCTGGAGTATTGGTAGCGCCATACGCGTGCCCGACGGTTCCATCCTTGTCCAAAAGGATGGGATGGCTCAGATCATTTTCCGAAGCGAATGATTTCAGTGAATCCGCATCCGCCGTGTGCCCGGTGGCGATGGAGAGCCAGGTGACATTGGGGTATTTCTTGATCAGATCAGTCATGGTGTGCAGCTTGTAATGCCGCTGCACGAACGGGCATTCTGGGTTGACCCATTCCAGAACCACGGTTTGTCCTTTGAAATCCGAGAGCGAAACAGTTTTGCCATTCAAATCAGGCAGCGAAAATCCAGGAGCCGGCTGGCCAATGCTCGCCGTCGGCGAATCAGCCGCCATCAAACCCAGAAGAAATAACGACGCAATTGCTAAACGTTTACGCATGAAAATCTCCTTTTGAAATAAGTACGCAATACAAAATCAATTTCAAATTAAGAGAACGCCAAGGCACGAAACGCGAAGGAAGACGCGAAAAAGATTTTTTATTTCAGAATTTATTTCGCGGCATTCTTCGCGCCATCGCGCTTTCGCGTTCTCTGCTGCATTAAAACACGATCATTAGGTAACAACCTTAATTATTCCCTTTGAAGGAGACAGGAAATTCTACCGCACGGTGTACGCCTTGTGGATCGATAAATCCCGCCACGCACGATACCAGAGCTAATTTCGTTTTATCATAATATTTTGGCACGAACAATATTTGCGTATGACTCTCCCGGTTGAGAACGGTAATGTTTCCAATCGACATCGCATCGGACGTACCGGGAAAAAACGTGACATCAGTTACCGGGTTTTGCCAGATGATCATGACGGAATTGTCATCGTTGCTCACCGATTGAACAAACGGGCTTTGATCCGCTGGCGTTGGGATGAGCGATTGCCAATGATCGAACAGCTCGACATTACGGGGCCCGCTGCCCTTTGCGGCAGTATAAATTTCTGATGTGCTCTGCTTCCCGCCAATACAGATCCTTTCGCAAACCAGGAAATCCGTCTCGGCAGTGATGGGAATTTGCTGGCGTGCTTTCAGGTCATCCGGCGGCGTAACCTGAGCGATCAGCATGAGCTGCGTATTATATCCATAGCAGATAATCCCCCCCGGCATGGGGAATTGCGTCGGCACCGGAAAAACAACTTTTCCAACCTTGAACCCCGGCGGAACATGAAGCTTCACGCTCGTCGCCAGCCCCGCATCTCCCGGATTAGTCCAGTAAATGTGCCATCCGGGCGAAATATCAAAAATCATCCCAATTCGAAACGACTTTCCCGGCTCGATGGTCTGGTGGTCCATGATCATGTGAAAATGAACCTGGTCCTGCTGCTTGAATTGACTCCGCGAGATCGAGGTCAGAAATAGCAATATGATAATTGCGAGGTTTATCCGCATGGGCCAATCATATGCGCAAGGAAAATAAAAATGACAGTAGTTCTGTTCTTTGCAGTAGAGCCGGGCCGTCCTCGGCCCGAAATTTGGACCTTTCCAAAAAGAGAATGCCCCGCTCCACACAAACGAAACTACACCTTAGCCCAGAAAAAACTGGCTTTTTCACCAACCCATGGGGTACAATTGATTAGTCCGCGATGCCTTGCGAGCGATTTGTTACCGCAAGAGAATCGTGGATGGCTATGAATCACGAGGAGCCACGCATTTCTGCTTCCGTAGGCGCCGCTTCTGTTGCATCGGCGCTCAACGCCAACGTTCTGGTTCTCAATAAATATTACCAGGCGATCCGCGTGGTGAATGTGCGCCGCGCTTTTGCCATGCTCTGCAAAGACATGGCCGAAGTCGTGCACATCGAAACCGACGCGGCAGGCCAATCTAAATGGCACAATCTGGATTTCAGCGGCTGGCAGGAATTGTCCTCGCTCAAAGCCGAATTCGAACCGGATGGATTCGATTGGATTCATACCGTGCGCTTTCAAATTGCCGTGCCGCGCATCATTCGATTGCTCGGCTATGAGAAACTGCCCAAGCAGGATGTGAAGTTCAATCGCCGCAATATCTACGCGCGCGATTCCAATCGTTGCCAGTACTGCGGCCGCAAATATTCCACCACCGAGCTTTCACTCGACCACGTAACCCCCAAGAGCCAGGGTGGCAAAAGCACATGGGAAAACATCGTCTGCTGCTGCGTGAAGTGCAATGTGAAAAAAGGCGGCCGCACACCCGAGCAGGCCCACATGCACCTGATCACCAAGCCGGTAAAGCCCAAGCGCTCGCCCGTAATCAATATCCGCCTGGCCGATGAGCGCTATCGCAGCTGGAAACAATTCCTCGATACCGCTTATTGGACAGTGGAATTGAAGTAAAGGGTATCGCTCGTACTTCTTACAAATGATATCCCTGCAGCCCTGCACATATGAGAATATGCGCGAATATATCGCTGCGCTGGCGAAACATTTGCCCCCTTCCCCGGTGCGCTAACCCGCTCAATTACTTCTTCGCAGCGGTCAAACCCCAATATTGACGCATCAATCCCATGACCGCGGGATGGGAACCGGAGCGCTGTTCGGCCAGATCCAGGTATTGCTGGGCTGCGCTGGCACTGTCGTTGTTATAAGCGATATACGCCAGGAGGAATGGGGCATCGACATTTTGTTTGTCGGTAGTGGCGATCTGCTTGAGGTCGCGCACGATGAATTCCAGACGATTTTCGCCGAGAAGATTTTTCAGATCGTATCGACCCATGAGCAGTACCGGGTCGGCCTGCAAGGCGATGCGAAGATCGTGGGCGGCACGCGCGTAATAGCCTGACCCGAGTTCGGCATATGAACGGCCCAAGGCAACAAGTGGATTATTGGGAGCTACATCAGCGGCAGCGGCGTAACGCAGCATGGCTTCGGCGAAATGGCCTTGCCGCATGTGCTCCTCGGCATCAGCCATCACATCGCGCAGGCCGCGGGCGTGAATCCCCACCGCCAGGCTGTGGATCAACAAGGGTGACGAAGAGGGCATCGAAGGCGGATATAGCTCCGAGCGTTTATGGGCAATTTCCTCCGGCGTATTAGCTCGCGAAGGAGTGTTGTTATCCGTAGTTTGTGCGTTGGCTCCGGGTAATGCGGTGCCAGCGCCGCTATTGGTCGCAGCCTGAGCAGCATTGAAGCGCTGCTGCAGTTCGGCGTATTCCGTGCTCTGTTGTGCTGGCGTCTGCAACGCGACACTAGGCTGCTGTGGATTGTTCAGGTTGCTGGGATTCGTCTGCGAATTATTCTGATTCGCCAATTGCGTGGCAACGGAAGGTGGATTCAG
This sequence comes from Tepidisphaeraceae bacterium, assembly GCA_036490535.1. Classification (GTDB taxonomy): domain Bacteria; phylum Planctomycetota; class Phycisphaerae; order Tepidisphaerales; family Tepidisphaeraceae; genus DASXDR01. The sequence goes on from DASXDR010000030.1 coordinate 14,541, forward strand.
GGAAGCGGGCGTTACGCCATTAGTTTGCGCTGCGCTGGGATGGGCTGGGTTGTTTGGATTGAGGTTGTTGGGATTATTTTGGCTATTGGTGCTGTCTGGCTGCGCGGAGATTTCGTTGCGCATCTGCTGGAGCGCGCTTTGACTGAGCTGATCGCGGTCGGCGGGATTCCACTGGCGATAGGCGCTGTAGAACGCATCGATATCGCCATTGCCTTCGGGACGCGGGCCATACAGCTCAGCTCCGGAGACGGCAGTGGTTGGCTGAACGGTACCGAGGTTGGGCGTCAGGCCAATATCAGCAACCGGCAACCCATTGGGATTGGGCACGCCAACCTGCGTGTTGTAATTCATCTGCGGAGCCGCTGGTGCGTTGGGCACATAAGCGCCGGTAATAGAATTACGCACATAGCCCTGCGGCGGTGCCGCCGTCGTGGCCCCGCCATAAAAAGGGGTTGCTCCAACATAACCCGGCTGGGTTTGTTGATACGGAGCGGGCACGCCAGTGGAATCACGGATGAAATCCTGGAATTGTTCCGTGCCCGTATTGGTTTCGAGTTGGCCCGGAGCGAAGTAGCCGGGATTGGTTTGCAGGGCGCGACCGCCCGTGACATTCCCAGTAACAATTTGATTGCCATTGACGAGCGCGGAATTGATGGGCCGATCACCACCATTGTTGGAGCCATACGAGCCAGCGCGCGTGTTGGCATCGGCAGCATTGCCGTTATTAACCATAAACTGTGCCCGGGCAGAAACTGCGATGGACGAAACTGCAACGGCGATCAAAATGGCTCGTTTATTCATGGTGGACCTCTTATGAAATTATAGTGCGATATGGATCGAAGAGGAAAGGTGTGAAAACGAGCGAATCGCGATTTGGCTCTATCTCTAGTTTGCGGCACGGTACAGGATGCCGGGTTCAGACCATTCCAGAGGCATCGCGGGGTTGCGCCCGATGCTGGTCTGTTCATTCAAGGTTTTTTCGGGGTTTAGCGAGCCTTTGCTGATGATGAATTCGCTTTGCCAAGTCGCGACGGGAGATTTTGGATTATAGCTCAAATTATAAGTGATTGTGGGATAAACCAGCGTAGCAGCGTGGCCGTCGACGAAAAGAATATTGGCTTTGCCGTTGTGACGTAGCGCGGGATAGGTGTCCACGTGGTCATTCACGCCCATGCAGAAATCCTCGCTGTCGCGCTGATCGGGGATATCGCCTGTGAAATCCAGAGAGACCCCATCTCCGACCAGAACAAAGTTTTCCGGATGGCGCACGTCCGTAACTTTAGCGAAGATGCTTCCCGTATTAGCTGGAATAGGCTCGGTGAAATCGCCATGGCGAAGATAAGTGTTCATCTTGAACGTGCGCGCTGCTTCGCCGAGCGTGCCTTCGCTGGTTCCTGAGGGACTGTGATCATCAGGAAAATCGAGCCAGACGATGCATTGCTTGATCTGACTGTACGTGCGATCAGCAGCCACGCCCTTGCGCGAGCTATCGCTTTGCACGCGCTGCAGGTAAGGATCCAGCGCGTTAAACCAAACATCGGCTTCGTCGCTTACGGCGTTCTTCGCCCCCGGCGGCGTGCCCTGGCTGGTAATGGGGTAGGGTAAATAGCCATTTTTTTCGTTCTCGTACATGGTAAACGCCTGCCCCAATGTGCGGAGATTGGCAAGACAATCGAGTGTGCGCGAAACAACGCGCGCCTTATTCAAGGCGGGCAAAAGCATGCCGACCAGTACCGCAATAATGCCAATGACAACCAGCAATTCCACGAGCGTAAAGCCCTTACAACGCTTGTGCATGAAACCTTCCCAACAGTAGAGAAATGGCGTACCGGAGAAAAAATTAACCGCACAGAAAAGGATTTGCAATAGGACGAAAAAATTCCGGGTGTAAGTATTGCTTGTGCGGCATAAAGAAGAGACCGCGAAATCGCGAAGTCGCGAAAAAATGCCGCGAAAGGTTCAGAAATATAAATCTTTTTCGCGTCTTCCTTCGCGCTATCGCGTCTTCGCGTTCTCTTTGCAGCTTTGTAGCTAGAATCGTAAGTTTCGCCCGAGAATCCCCTCACCACTGAAATCGCGAGGCCGTAGCGATATATGCGCAAAAAAGAACCGCGGCCTGGGGGGGAGACCGCGGTTTGCTACGCCGTTGAGGCGTAGTGGTCCGGGAGGGGGGGACCCGGACCTACGAGGTTTGATATTGGGGCGAATGATTAATTCGCCAGGCCCCCGGTAAAAGTCATCGACGCCTTACCAACGCCGGTGTCTTGTATAATCGAGCCCTTTTTTCCCAATCCATCAGGTTAGCCATTTGAATGACCCGCCTGACTTGTGCAAGTATATTATCGCTATAACCAAAATCAAGGGCTTTAAACGAAAGATTTTCCCCTATGGCTTGAGCGTCCGCTTTAGGATTAATCGACCATTGAATTAGCATACATGGTTCATCGCAGTTCATTATTATCGCTCGTCGCAGCGGCACTTACATTGAGTATCGGCCCTGCCTATGCGGTGGAAACGGCATCTACCTCTGAGGAGGCATCCTCACTGTACTGGGCAGCATTTAAGAGTTTTCCGAATGACGGGAACTCGACCCGCGTGCTTCGCAACTGGGATTCGGCTCCGCTGGATTCGGCGACCGAGCAGACCACACAGGCAGGGAAGATAAGCCTGGATTTTCTCACCCGAGCGGCACAATTGCAGGATTGCGATTGGCACCTGGACTATAGCAAGGGGCCGGAATTGCTTCTGCCGCAGTTGAACAAGGGGCGAGCGTTAGGGCAACTGGCCTGGCTGCGGGCGCGGATGGAATTTCATCGTGAGCAGTGGATTGCAGGGATAGATGATGTGGTCAATTCCATAGTTCTTGCCCGGCATCTGAGCATGGACAAAACCATGATCGGATTGTTGGTTCGCTTTGCGATGGAAGCTAATGCAATCAAGACACTGACGCCGGAATTGCTCAAAATGGATAAACCCGCATTGGCGCATTTATCAGAGCGGCTGGCGGATTTGCCATCGGGAAGCACGCTGTTGCAGACGGTTCAGATGGAGGAAGAATTTAGTCTTGGATGGCTGCAGAAGCGCGCCGAGCGGAGTGCGGCAGTTGGCGATCCGATGGATTGGGGATATATAGCTAAATGGATGGACCAGAGCGGTTCTGCATCATGGGCGAATGTCCGCAATGCGCCGGCGGAAGATGTTCTGGCGGACGTTTCCTCACTGCGCGCGTGTCTCGATGCTGCTCGCCAGATAATTCGCAACTCCACTGATCAGCGGCAAACGGTAGCAGCATTACAAGATCTATCGAAGAGAAACGCGTCGTTGCCGCTGGTGGATATATTTCTTCCTGACTATTCCAGGACGTTCACCGATGATGCCGCGAGCCGAACGATGATTGTGTTGCTGCAAGATGCGGTGGCGATTGCCAAAGATGGGTCAACCGCGACGAGCAATCTCCGCGATCCGGTGGATCATCGGGCGATTGAATATCGTGTTGAGCCCGGGGGATTTGAGCTGATCTCGCGCGTTACGAATCGGAATGGCCAAGTTACGCTGCGCGTTACGAAGAGTGAGTGAAATACGACACGCGGCTTGATTTTCCGTCGGGGTAAGTTTCAGCGTTCAGAATTCAGCGTTCATGAAAGATCAGCCAGGCGTACGGCGCGGCACGCCAGTGCGGGCGACGTTGGCGCTGGAGGTTTGGCTATGGCCTTTTTGCTGATCGCGCTGATGCGAAGAGCCGGAGCGTTGCGGGCCGGTGGTGTTCATGAATTGATCCAGATTGCCCAGGCTCGGGGAATTGACGGATTCCTTCAGGTTTTTAAATGCGCCGGATTCCTTTTTGGCTGGCTCGTTCGCGGAGGGCTTGCGAAGCAGCATGCGCGCGGCGGATTCGGCGGCGAGGTTGGTATCGATGGATGGAAAGCCAGCGGGCGAAGAAGCGCCAGATGCTTTCTTAGCGGGTTTCTTGAGGGAAGCGGATTCGGTCTTTTTTGCTTTGGCCATGGGAGTATCTTAGCAGGGTAAATCGCAAAGCTGCAAGCGGTTATTTTGTCCATAACGCCATGAATTGTTCTACCGGCATCTGGTCCAGTTTGGCTTCGTCGCCCAAAAGAGCCAGCAGCGAATCGGATTTTTCGTGGCTGAACTGCGCGGAGACGGCGGCGTGGAATTTTTGTTGTAACAGGGGAATGGCATCTTTACGGCGACGGCGATGGCCGATTGGATAGTGGATTTCCACACGGGGTGATGCCGTGCCATCGCTGAAGAAGATTTGGATGGCATTGGCGATGCTGCGCTTTTCGGGGTCGAGATAGTCGATGGAATATTGCTTGTTTTCGATGACCTGCATCTTGTTTCGCAGCGGGTCGATGCGCGGGTCGGCGGCGATCTTGTCTTCGTAGTGTTCGGCAGTCAGCGTGCCGAACAGAAGCGGAATCGCGACCATGTATTGGATGCAATGATCGCGGTCGGCGGGGTTGTTCAATGGGCCGGTCTTGTCGATGATCCGCACGGAGCTTTCCTGCGTTTCGATGACGATGCGGTCGATTTTATCCAGGCGGCCTTTGACCTTTTCGTGCAATTGCACGGCAGCTTCGACGGCGGTCTGGGCGTGGAACTCGGCTGGATAAGAGACTTTGAAAAGCACGTGTTCCATGACGTAGGAACCGAAGGGGCGAGCAATGGAGAAGCGATTGCCACGGAAGAGGGAGTCGTAGAAGCCCCAGGTTTTGGCGGATAGCGCGGTGGGATAGCCGATCTGGCCGCGAAGGACAAGTAAGGCCACGCGTACAGCACGGCTCGTTGCGTCGCCCGCGGCCCAGGATTTTCGAGGACCCGTATTGGGTGCATGCCGGTAAGTTCGTAGTGCGCCGCCATCAATCCAGGCGTGCGATAATGCGTCGACGATTTGATCCCTGGTGCCGCCGAGCATGGCAGTCGCCACAGCAGTGCTGGCGACGCGCACGAGAATGACGTGATCGAGGCCCACACGGTTGAACGCATTTTCCAGAGCGAGAATACCCTGGATTTCATGGGCCTGGATCATTCTTGTGAGTACGTCGCGGACCGTGAAGCGAGATTGGTTATGCCGCGCTTGATAATCGGCGACCGCAAGGATCGCTCCAATATTGTCCGAGGGATGACCCCACTCGGCGGCAAGCCAGGTGTCGTTGTAGTCGAGCCAGCGAACGAGCGCTCCGATATTAAAAGCCGCTTGCAAGGGGTCGAGTTGGTAATTCGTGCCAGGCACCCGAGCGCCATTTTGTAATTCTGCGCCGGGGACGATTGGCCCCAGCAGATTAGTGCAGACGGGGAATTTCAGGGCCAGCATCATGCAGGCGAGTGAATCCATCAGGCAGAGGCGGGCGGTGGAATAGGCTTCGGGGCTGGTGATGGAATTAGCACTGACGTAGTCAGCGATGTCGACCAGGAGTTGGTCAGGTGCGGGGCGAGTGGCGTTGGTGATGTCGTGCATGATGATTTTAAAACTTAGTTAACCACGAAGACACGAACGTACGAAGAAGAAATTATATGAGATTTTCTTTTCGTGGCTTCGTGCCTTCGTGGTTCAAATCTAAGAAGGAAATGCGCGCGGCTCGGGGCCGGTGTATTCGGCGCCGGGGCGGATGATTTTGTTGTCGCTGCGTTGTTCGAAAATATGGGCCGACCAGCCAGCGGTGCGAGCTATCACGAAGAGTGGAGTAAACATTGCTGTGGGAACACCGAGAAAGTGATAAGCACTGGCGGCATAAAAATCGAGATTGGGGAAGAGTTTCTTCTCGCGCATCATCACCGATTCAATACGCTCGGAAACCGGGTAAAGGCGTTTGTCATTCACTTCATCGGCCAGCTTTTTGGACCAACCTTTAATGATGTCGGAACGCGGATCGATAATGGTGTAGACCGGATGGCCGAAACCGAGGAGTTTTTCTTTTTTCGTCAGCGAATCGAGGATGCCTTTTTCGGCTTCGTCGGCGGTGTGGTAGCGATTGATTAATTCCATCGCCCCTTCGTTTGCTCCGCCGTGCAGTGCACCCCGCAAAGCGCCGATCGCGCCGGTGATGGCGGAATAGAAATCGGAAGCAGTGGATGAGATCAGGCGGGCGGTGAAAGTGGAAGCATTAAATTCATGCTCAGCATAGAGGATCAGCGAGGCGTCGAGCGCGCGGCGCTGAGTATCCGTTGGAGATTTCCCGTGCAATAGATAAAGGAAATCGCCAGCGATAGTATGCTCGGTAGTTTTGGTGTCGATGGGTTTGCCGGTGCGGTGGAATTGGTACCAATAGAGGAGCATAGATGGGAAGCAGGCGAGGAGGCGCTCGGCAATCTTGTGCTGTTCGGAAATGCTTTTTTCAGGCTCGAGACAACCCAGAAGCGAGCAGCCTGTGCGGAGAACATCCATGGGGTGTGTATCAGCGGGAATAGATTGAAGCATGGCACGAAGTTTCTCAGGCAAAGAGCGCGAGCGATTTAGTCGCTGGATGAAATCCTCGAGCTGAGATTTATTGGGGAGTTCACCGTTGAGAAGTAGATAAGCGACTTGCTCATAGGTGGCCTTGCTAGCCAGATCCTCAATGGCGTAGCCGCGATAGTGCAGGCCCTTGCCCTCACGCCCGACTGTGCAGATTGCGGTTTTGCCGGCGGTGATGCCAGAAAGAACAACACCTTTTTTTTCACCCATTATTTTTTCTCCTGCTGGAAAAGCTGATCCAGTTTTTGCTCGTAAGCATGATAGTGAAGCACTTCGTAAAGCTCTTGCCGGGTTTGCATTTTGTCGATCAGGGATTTTTGCGTGCCGGCCGCGCGGAGGGTTTTATAAGTTTGCTCGGCGGCGAAGCTCATAGCGCGGAAGGCGGAAAGAGGATAAAGGGCGATACCCACGCCAGCCGATCGCAGCTCTTCGATCGTGAACATGGGCGTTTTGCCGAACTCGGTGATGTTGGCGAGAACGGGGACTCTGATCGCGGCAGTAAATTGGCGAAATTCGTCCAGCGTGGCCAGGGCCTCGGCGAAAATCATGTCCGCCCCAGCTTTAACATATGCATTAGCGCGATCAATTGCAGATTGCAATCCTTCGACAGCGTGGGCGTCGGTGCGGGCCATGATGACGAATTGATCATCGGTACGGGCGTCGACGGCGGTTTTGATGCGGTCGCGCATTTCTTCAGACGAGACAAGCGCTTTACCGGGCCGATGGCCGCAGCGCTTGGCTTGAACCTGATCTTCCAGATGCATCGCCGCAGCGCCGGCGCTGGTGAATTCGCGCACCGTGCGGGTGATGTTGAACGCCGAACCAAAACCCGTGTCGGCATCGACTAATAATGGTAGATCGACGGCTAGGGTAATTCGGCGGATGTCCTCAGCGACATCATTGCTGGTGGTGATGCCGAGATCAGGCAGGCCAAAGGACGCGTTGGCGACGCCGGCGCCGGAAAGATAGAGCGCTTTGAATCCCGCGCGTTGGGCGAGAAGAGCGGCGTATGCGTTGATGACGCCGGGGATTTGCAGGGGATTTTCCGCGGTGACGGCGGCGCGAAATTGTTTGCCCGGAGAAGAATTCACAGGACTTGTAAATTAGCAGAAAACGCGCTGGGTTGCGACGCGATAAATCCAAATTATGGATTGGCACGGGCCAATTTTTGCACGGCTTTGAAAAGCGCCTGTGTGCCGGCGCGGCCATCGCCATCTTGCTGGGCGTTCTGGAATAGTTGATGCACCAGATGCACGGCGGCGAGTTTTAATTTCGCTTCTACCGCGGCTTGTTCGACTAATCGCAAATCTTTGAGTTGGAGATCGATCATAAATCCGGGCGCGAAATCGCCGGCGAGCATGCGCGGGCCGAGGTTGTTGAATTGCCACGAGGAGCCAGCGCCGCCGCCGAGCGCTGCCAGAGTTTTCTGTGGGTCGAGGCCGTTTTGCGTGGCGAAGGTCAGTGCTTCGCAGGTCGCGAGATTGGTGAGAGTGACGAGGATTTGGTTAGTGAGTTTGGTGAGCTGACCGGCCCCGGATGGGCCGCAGTGGGTGATGGTCTTGCCCATCAATTTCAGATAAGGATCGACGGTGCTGAATGCTTCTGCGTTGCCACCAATCATGATCGAGAGCGTGGCATTTTTCGCGCCGACGTCGCCGCCGGAGATTGGGGCGTCGAGCAGCGTTGCGCCTTTTTCTCGCAACTGCTTGGCCATCGTGCGCGTCGCGGATGGGGAAATGGTGGAATGATCCACAATGATCTGGCCTGCGCGAACGACAGGAAGAATCTGGTTAATCACCGATTGCACATCGGGTGTGTCGGGAAGACAGAAAAAAATAATATCTGCGGATTTGGCTGCTTCAGCAGCAGAATTGGCCCATTTGGCGCCTTGAGTTATTAACGGATCAGCTTTGGATTTGGTGCGCGAGAAGACGGTCAATGGGCTTCCAGCTTTGAGCAGATGCCCGGCCATGGGTTGGCCCATAATGCCTAAGCCGATAAACGCGAGAGGCTTCTGGTTTTCCATGAGAAATATTTAACCACGAAGGCACCAAGACGCGAAGAATCTCAAATCAAAAATTTAAATTTGAAATTTTCTAGTGTCTTCGTGCCTTCGTGTTGAACAATTATTTAAATCTCTCAGCGAAAGCGCGGGCGGCCACAAGAGCGTCTGGTAATTTCGCGGGGTCTTTGCCGCCGGCTTGGGCCATGTTGGGGCGACCGCCTCCGCCACCTCCGGTCACCTTTGCTGCTTCTTTAACCCAATCGCCAGCCTTTAAACCTTTGGCGATCAGATCGTCGCTGACCACGGAGACGAAATTCACTTTGCCGTCGGAAGCGGTGGCGAGGAGGATACCGTAGCTGGTCAGGCGCTTTCGGAGCGAGTCGATGATGCCTAGGACCTGCTCGTTGGTCGCGTCGGGGATGTCGGCGACGATGATTTTTGCGCCGCCTGCGTCGCTGGCTTGCTGGAGCAGATTGTCGGCGATGGCGCCGAGATCGAGTTTGGAGGCGGGGCCACGCTGGGATTTTTCCCAGGCTTTGTATTTGCTCTGCAGATCGGCGATGGCGGTGTGAAGATGACGCTTGGTGCGGAGTGCGAGATTTTCGCTGTTGGAAAGCTTTTGAAGATTCGCCAATTGCTGCGGGATGGACGAATCAGTGGCTTGGCGGGCCTGGCTGATGGCGCGTTCAACTTCATCGGCTATTTGCGAGGCGGATACTGCGGCGGGGCCGGTCAGGGCGACGATTCGGCGGATGCCTTTGCTGACGGATTCTTCGGCGGTGATGATGAATTTTTCGGCATCGCAGGAATTGCCGAGATGCGTGCCGCCGCAGAATTCGATCGAATATTGCCGCCATTTCTGGTGGGTCGGGTCGGCGAGCAAATCCTTTACGGGAACGCCCACGCTGACGACGCGCACCATGGGGGGATATTTTTCGCCGAAGACGGCGCGGAGGCCGTGGATTTTCAGGGCTTTTTCCTGCGGGGCAGTTTCGGCATAAACGGCGAGCTTTTCGACGATGCGCTGATTCACCAATGTTTCGACGCGGGCCAGCTCATCATCGGACATCGATTTGCCATGGGAGAAATCGAAGCGGAGTTTTTCGGGGTCGACTAGCGAGCCTTTCTGCTGCACTTCTTCGCCGAGGACTTCGCGAAGCGCCCAGTTGGCCAGGTGCGTGGTGGTGTGATTCTTCTGCGTCAGCGAGCGTTTGTCGGCGACGGCGGCGGTGACTTTTTCGCCGACGGCGATCTTGCCGCTGCGCAGGCGGCCGATGTGCAATATAAAACCGCCGACTATTTTGGTGGTTTCGACATCGAATACGGATGCGCTGGCGCGGGCTTTATCACCGAGATCAAGACTGGTTGGTGCGGTGAGCGTGCCGGTGTCGCCGACCTGGCCACCCATTTCGGCGTAGAAATTGGTGCGATCGAGAATGATCGCGATCTGCTCATCATCGCCAGCATCGATGGGGGAAGAGCCGAGGTCATCGCCGTTCCAGATGGCTAATACCTGGGCGGAGATTGGCTCGGCGGAAAATTTCGCGGAATCGTCGGTGGGCTTGATTCCCTGTTTCGCCAGATCGGCCAGAATCGCTGGTGGCAATTCGCTGAGCTTTTTGCCTTCGTCGGTCTTTCCGCCGGCGCGGGCGAGTTCTTTGGCTTGCTCCATTAATTTTTCGTAGCCAGCCAGATCGACGGTCATGCCACGCTCTTCGGCCATGATGCGCGTGAGGTCGATGGGGAAGCCGTAGGTGTCGTGGAGTTTGAAGGCGTCAGTTGCAGGAATAGACGAAACGATCCCGACGGTACGAAGACTATCGATGGCGTCTTTCAGGTTAACCACGGAGTGGAAACCCGTAATGTCCTTAACCTCGATAGACCTCTCGCTAAATCCGCCGCCGATAGCAGCCGTAACTTCAGAATTAACACGCTTAGCGTAATCTCGTCCAATCGCCCACGTAACCGCGTCCTCAAATAACACCAAGCCGCGATCTAAAGTTTTTCCGAAGCTAATTTCTTCTTCCCGGATTAAGTCCACTACGCGCATCGGATTCTTCCTCAACTCCGGAAACGCCCCGCCCATCGCATCGACAAGCACCGGCACCAGCTTATGCAAAAACGGCTCTTTCAATTCCAACTGCTGCCGCCCGAATCGGACGGCTCGGCGGAGGATTCTTCGCAGCACATAGCCGCGGCCTTCATTGCTCGGCACCGCGCCATCGGTCAGGGCAAAGGTCAGCGAGCGGATATGATCGGCGATCACGCGGAAGGCGATGTCGGTGCGCAGCTGCGCGTCGGCGGCTTCGGCGGCGGGGTCGGGGGCGTTGGTTTTCGGATAGGTGCCGGCATATTTTCGGCCTGAGAGATCCGACAGGACCTGCCAGAAGGGGTGGAATAGATCGATCCCGTACATGTCGGATTTGTCCTGGAGGATCGAGCAAATTCGCTCGAAGCCCATGCCGGTGTCGACATGCTGCGCGGGGAGCGGCGTCAGCGAGCGATCGGGGTTGCGGTTGTACTGGATGAAGACGAGGTTCCAGAATTCCATCACGCGCGGGTCGTCGCCATTCACGGGGGCGCGGCGGCCGGCGGCGCGGTCGGCGTCGATTTCGGATTGCGGGCGGCGATCGATATTGATCTCGGTGCACGGGCCGCACGGGCCGGTGTCGCCCATCTCCCAGAAATTATCCTTGGCGGCAAAGTAATGAATCTGGTGATCAGACAGGCCGGCGATTTCTTTCCAGAGCTGCGCGGCTTCGGTATCGCGGGGGACGCCGTTTTTTTCATCGCCTTCGAAGCAAGTTACGTGCAGCCGAGTGGGATCCATTTTCCAGACTTCGGTGAGCAGCTGCCAGGCCATCTCGATGGCGCCGCGCTTGAAATAATCGCCGAAGGACCAGTTGCCGAGCATTTCGAAAAATGTGCCATGGCGGCGGGAGCGGCCGACGTCATCGAGATCGTTATGCTTTCCGCCGGCGCGGATGCATTTCTGCGTGTTGGCTGCGCGGGTGTAGGTGCGTTTTTCCTGGCCTAGAAAGATCGGCTTGAACTGATTCATCCCCGCGTTGGTGAACAGCAGCGTGGGATCATCCATCGGCACCACGGGAGAGCTGGGCACGAAGGTGTGGCCGTGCTTCTGGACAAAAAAATCAATGAACTGCTGGCGGATTTCTTGGGAAGTCATAATGAATCAAATCAATAGAAACCACAGATGAACGCAGATGCACACAGATAAATGCAATTCAGCTTTTCTTATCTGTGTGCATCCGTGTTCATCTGTGGTTAACTCTTATAGGCCAACCGTGTTGAATCCCGCGTCGACGAAAATATTTTCGCCGGTCACGCCGCTGGAAAGATCGCTGAGCAGATAGACGGCGGTTTTGCCGACTTCGTCGGCGTCGATATTGCGATGCAGCGGGGCTTTCTTTTCGACGTGGGCGAACATTTCATCGATGCCGCCAACGGCCATTGCTGATAAGGTTTTCACGGGGCCGGCGGAGAGGGTATTCACACGGATATTTTTGCTGCCGAGATCGAAAGCAAGATAGCGGGCACATGATTCGAGGGCACTCTTGGCGACGCCCATGATGTTGTAGCCGGGCACGACCTGGTTCGCGCCGAGATAGGTCAGGGCGATGATCGAGCCGCCGTTGGGCATGAGGGGCACCGCAGCGCGAGATAAAGCGATCAGGCTATAGGCGCTGATATCTAGGGCCTGGGCAAATACATCGCGGGGGGTGTTGGTGAAAACGCCGTATTCTTTTTTCAGATAATCGCGATTCGCGAAGGCCAGGGAGTGGACGAGAAAATCAATCGTGCCGAATTGCTCGCGGGCTGCTGCGAAGAACGTTTCAATCGACGCATCGTTTGATACATCGCACTGATGCAGCCAGGCATTGCCATAGCCGTTCTCTTCCATCGCCTTGCTCACGCGTCGTTTGGATTTCTCGGCATCGCCCATGGGCAGAAACCCGAAGCCGCAGGTGGCGCCCTGCTTGATCGCATTGTTGGCGATATGCGTGGCGATGCTGCGATCGTTGGCGATGTTGAGAATCAGACCTTTTTTGCCTTGCAATAGCGACATGGCCGCTCCTTGAAAATTCGACTGAGCGCGGTGGGGCTCGAACCCACGACCTACGGATTAAAAGTCCGTTGCTCTACCAACTGAGCTACGCGCTCGAAACCATCCGCCGAGATTGTCGGCGGGGGAAACACTATAGGGGGAAGCGGCAAATTCCTCAAATGGAAGCTGGCACAGTCCGTTGTCAGTGGTCCGTTGTCCGTTGTCCGTTGTTAGATGGTTCGCAATACGCCCAGGCATAGCGAACGCTGTCTCAACAACGAACAACTGACAACGGACCATAGATTATGCCTCATTTGTTGCATTGCAGGCATAATGGTCTTAGAACCACGGCAAAAGGAGACAACCACCATGGCCAATGCCGTTTTGGGCGCACAGCTTTACACCCTTCGCGAATTCATGAAAACTCCGGCTGATATCGCCAAATCGTTGAAAAAAGTTCGGCAGATGGGTTACCAGACTGTGCAGGTTTCCGGCATCGGACCGATCGATCCTAAAGAGCTGAAAAAAATCCTGGATGGTGAAGGCTTGAAATGCGTGGTCACGCATGTGGCGCTGGATCGGATGAAAAACGAAACCCAGAAGGTGATCGACGATCATCAATTGTGGGGATGCAAATACACTGCTGTCGGGGGATTTTTTCCTACGCAAGCGGGCAAGCAGGATTGGATCAACTGGGCGACTGACTACAACGATGTCGGCAAAAAGCTCGCGGCTGGCGGGTTGCAGCTCGGCTATCACAACCATTCCCACGAGCTGACGCATTACGATGGCAAGCCCGCTCTGCAGATCATGCTCGATCATTTCTCTCCGCAAATCTGGATGGAGATCGACACTTACTGGATCCAGCATGGCGGTGGTGATCCGGTGGCCTGGATCAACAAAGTTGCGGGGCGACTCCCCTGCGTGCATCTCAAAGACATGGCTATCACCCTGCAGCGCGAGCAGCAGATGGCTGAAGTGGGCGAAGGGAATATGAATTGGCCTGCGATTCTGGATGCGTGCAAAAAAGCTGGCGTGGAGTGGTATCTGGTGGAGCAGGATATCTGCCAACGCGATCCGTTTGAATCGTTGGCGATGAGTTATCGCAATTTGCATGCGATGGGATTGGAATAACAAATCAGGGACAAGGGAAATAGGAAATCCCAAATCCTTTGCGGGCTACCCGCTTCAGCGGCTAGCGAATTCATTCGTCAAATTCGTGTCCACTCGCCTGTTGTTCAAAACGGCATCTGCTTCCCCAGCAAATGAAATCGCAACATGCTCAGCGCCATTTTTGCAGAGCGATCGCGCACGTCTTCGCGATCTCCTGTAAATGTGAACGTGCGCGTATTAAATAATGATTCGGAATAACGCTCGGCCTTTGGAACATTCGGCTTGCCATACGCCAAACAAATACAAACCGTGCCGACGGGCTTCGTGGGTGTCCCTCCATCCGGCCCTGCGATGCCGCTGATGCTGAGGGCGAAATCTGCTTTGGCTAAACGCCGCGCGTTTCTCGCTAAATGCTCCACGACTGGCTCGGAAACCGCGCCGTAAATATTCAAAATTTCGGTTGGCACACCAAGGCGATCATGCTTGGCTAGATTGGAATAGACCACCCACCCCTGCGCGAAATAACGGCTTGAGCCTGAAATATCGGTAAGCATTTTCGCGAGCAAACCACCAGTGCAGGATTCAGCTGTGGTAATCGTCTGCTTTTCTTCTAGCAACTTGGAAAGAACCATGGGCAGAGATTCATCGCCTTCGCCGAAGATCAAATCTCCGAGGGCGGCTCGGCAGGCTTCTTCCGTGGTATGCAACTCACTGTCGGCAATCGCTCGATCGGCAAATCGAGCGTTCAATCGGAGCGATACCAATCCATTGGCAACCGTGGTGCCCACTGAAGGATTACGATTGCGGTTCATCAAATCGCCGAGCTTTTCGCCGATGGTCGATTCGCCCAGCCCGAATGTATGCAGCGTTTTGGAAAGGATCACGCCCTGGCCACTGTGCTGCTTCGAATATGGAAGCACATAACTGCTGAACATTCCTTTCATTTCGCGCGGCACGCCGGGCATGACGAAAATTTTGCAATTGGTTTTCTTATCTGCCGACTGATAATCGGCATCCATCCCCGCTGCCGTGCCAACCGGATTATCAATCGCTTTCACGCCGCGCGGAATCATTGCCTGAATGCGATTCGTCGGTGGCATGGTGCGATTCAGTCGTTTAAAAAATTCTTCCAGCTTGGCCAGGCACTGCGAATCTTCTTCCAGCGGTTCTTCCAGAATCTCTGCCAGTGCAAATCGCGTCCGGTCATCCTCCGTCGGGCCAATTCCTCCGCTAACCAATAGCACCTCGCATCGTCCAACAGATTCCAGCATTGCCTGCGCAATGTCCGTCTGGCTATCGCCCACGGTAATATGCGCGACGACGGGAATTCCCAGACCAGCCAACTCCCGGCTCATCCACGCGGAATTCGTATCCACGGTTTGCCCCAGCACCAGCTCATCGCCCGTTGATAAAATAATCGCGTTCATAGTCCTCCGATTTAACCGGCGGTGGCACTTCAGTGCCACTGCTAATCATCTCACCAACTCTTCCCAGTGCGCCTCAAGACGTTTGCTCGAAATCGGGACCGAAGTCTTCAGCTCCTGCGCAAAGAGCGAGACGCGGAATTCCTCCAGCAGCCAGCGGAATTCATCCATTGCGGGATCGACGCTTCCCTTGGCTTTCAGCTCCTGCTTCCGCTTTTGATATTTTTCTTCCCATTCCCGGACCTCCATCAGGTTCTGCAGATCGCGCACCGCTCCGGCACTGCGCAGTTTTTTCAGCCGCATTTGCATACCTGATAAAAAACGTGGCAAATGCACGAGCCAATTGAATGGCGTTGTGGTCACAAAATCAGCTGGTATTAGTCGTTGCAAATGCCGTCGCATATCCTCAATCGATTCACGCAGCATGGGCGGCGATGGCTTTTGCAATTCCAGCGAAAGCTCATGAAATGTCGCCAGTGCGGGATTCACCACGGCCTGAATCTCGCTCGCCGCCGCCGACAAAAATCTCCACCCCGCCTCGGCCCGCTCGATGAATTCCAAACGCGTGCGCACATAAGGGCGATACCCAAACAGCGCCCGATCCGCCGCCGCCCGGCTGATCTGTTCGCGCAATTGATCGCACGGTCCCAACGGCGCGTAATAAAGGCAAAGCTGCTCAATATTAGCGATCGATTGCTCGAGGTAATTCACTTCCTTGTGGAGTTGGACCATGAATAGTCGAACCAATCCCGAGCGCATGGCAACTGCTGCAGCTTCGGGAGAATCGAATAATCGCAGTGAAACGCTCGTGCCTTGGTCCACCAGAGCGGGATAACCATTGAGCGTCAACCCCGCGTGGCGAATCTCCACACTCGGCGGAATATCGCCAAAATCCCAGCGGCTGAGCTTATCGCGATTCCACTGGGATGAGGGCAATGTCGCGAAAGCGGCTTTGGCTTTGACGCCAAGAAATTCTCGAATCGCTCGCAAATCTCGCCCGATCGATACTGCATTCCCCGCACTATCGACAATGCAGAAATTCATCTTCAAATGCACCGGCATGTCGGCCACATCAAAATCCTGCACACGCACCGTTACGCCCGCCGTTCGGCCCAGGTAATCCGCCAATGCACGGCGAAGAGAAACATCCGGTGCCGTCCACGTATTTTCTTCCCTCCCCTTGTACTCAGGGGGAGGTGTAGGGAGGGGGTTAGAAATAAGTGCTGAATTCTGAACGCTGAACGATGAAGAAGAGGGTAGCGGAAGTTCCCTCTTCTCGTACCCAGCGTTATGCTTAAGGTCTGAGCCTTTCAGCGTTCCACGTTCAGCGTTCAGCGTTCTCTCATCACCCCCACCCCTACCCTCCTCCTGAGTACAAGGGGAGGGGATATGCCCACTAGCTAGCTCTTTGTATGCCTTTTCCGCCACCTCCGGCACTGGCACGAACAACACCCGCAGCGTCTTAGGCAACGACCGAATCAACCAATCGATCTTCTCTTTCAACTGCCCCGGCACCAGCCATTCGAACGGCTCAACGGCCAACTGATTCAGCGCCGCCAGCGGCACCACCGCCGTGATCCCATCATCCTCCTGTCCCAATTTAAACTGATATTCCAGTGCGTTCTTTACGCCCCCCGCATCCAAAAAGTCCGGATACAGCGACTGATCAATCGCGAATCCTTCTGACACCAGCATATCCTTCAATTCCATGCGGAGCAGATTCGGCTCCGTCTTCTCAATCTCCCGTCGCCACTGCTCAAAGCGCGGCCCATCGTAAACGTCTGCCGGTAGCCGCGTATGGTAAAACGCAAATCGATGCGCTGGATCGACCAGCAAATCTTCTCGCCGGGTCTTGGCTTCCAATAGCAACACCGAATCGAGCAAATCCAGATTGCTCAAGATTGAATCCGCTGACGTTTTGAAATCCCCCATCACGAGTGCATGTTGAATAAAAATCTCCCGGCTCGTGCGCGGATCGATCGGCCCATAATGCACCGTCCGCCGCGGCACGATCACCAGTCCGCGCAGCATGACCTTTTCATACGCCACTACATGCGCACTCGGCGCTTGCCAGTGCGGCTCGGAATACGTCTTCTTAATCAGATGCCCCGCCGCCCTTTCAATCCACTCCGGGCGAATCGTCGCGACCGTGCGCGCATACAGTTTCGTCGTCTCTACCAATTCCCCCGCCATGATCCAGGTGGGATTCGCTTTGAATAACGCCGATCCCGGAAAGATCGAAAATTTCGTCCCGCGCGTCCCCGTATATTCGTGCTGCAATCCCCGCTCGCCAATGTTCGATAGCAATCCCGTCAGCAGCGCGCGATGAATCGCTTCTTCTCGAGCAGTAGGCTTGTGCGAACTTTCACGTGGTTTCGTCCGTTGCACGGCATCATTCTAGGGCGGATTAAATTTTCGTGTAGTGAAAGATTGGGCGATTAAATCACAGGTCGTACACCCGCCGCCTTGCGACGCCGCAATATCAAAATATGGCCCCCCTTCTCACCCGATTTTCTACCGCACTGCAAACGTATCCGGCAGCGTGCTCGCATCGATCACATCGGCTGGCACATGAACCGCCGTGATCTCCGCCAATATCTCCCAACCTGCATCCACGGGCGTCCCGATGCGAATTGTGCGAATCGCCTGCCGCTGGCGCTTGATATCATATTCCAGCTCATAACTCCCGAGCAGTGACGGCGAGCTGCTCGCCCCCGGCTCGCTCGACGGCGGCAGCGTGTAAATACTCACATCCACTATCCCGTGCGCGGTGATATTCCCCGAATTCAAAATCGGCACGGCGATTTGCGTTGTGCTATGCGTAAGAAACGACGGGCTCGAAGTCGCTACGCCAGAAAGATTGATCTCAGGCGGCGAAATCGTTTCGGTAATCGGCGAGATATATGTTGCCCCGCTGATGGCGATCAGCGAAGGCCCGGTCGCCACCGCGAAAATATAATATTGCCCCGCCTGCGTAACCTGCGAGTATACAAAGTGCACTTTCACTGCTTTGTTTCGATCCGACTTGATCTCCAGCGCAGCTTCGCCTGTACCCAGGAATGTCGCATCCGCGGTATTCGCAGAATCTGTGGTCGAAGCATAAAGATCGACCTGCACACTGCCGGTTTCCATGAGCGAACCCGTATTGCTCAATTGCACATGCGCCAATCCATTTTTCGGCAAGACATTGGTGCTGGAACTCGGGTTGTTAGGCTTGGGAAGCCGCCCTATATCAATTCGCGAAACCTTCACCGCTGCGATCGGCAGCACCGTGGCGCTGACATTCACTGCAACAACGTCATTGCTCCCGTCGTTTACGAAAAAAATGATATTTCCCGCCGACTTGCCCGGTTTCACATCAGCAGGATCGAACGTAATGGTAAAGGTCGCATGCACGTGATCACTGTTGACCACAGGGATCGAAGCCGAAAATCCGGCTGGATTATTCGTCACATTTTGCGGTATCAACGGCGGAAACACTCCCGACGTATTTCCGCCTGCAATTGATACAGCGAGCACGCCAGTGGAAGAATACGCAACGGAATAGACCAACAGGCCCGAGGAGACATACCAGAAGCTACCGACGTTTTCGACTTGAATAGTGGCATGTTTTTTCAGCGACACTCCATACGCAGCAAATGCCTGCCGTAAAGTGGTAGTCACTTTAATATTTGTGTCGGTGTTGGTGTTTGTATCGAGGCTCGCAATCAACGCCGAAATCGATGGAGCGTTGCCCTTCGCTCCAGTTCCCTTCGGATCGACCACAAAATGATATCGCGTGACAGCCAGGTTGCCGTCAACCACATCGATCAAATAATATTGATTCCCGTTTTTCACCAGCCATTCCGAGCCGGTGGCTTCCGTTACAACGAGCGCATTTTTGGAGAGCGTAATACCTTCGCTCGCAAATTGCTTAATCAAATCCGCTCCGCCCTGATCGACGCTGCCACTTTGCAGTGAGGCAATATCTTTAGCCTGATTGCTCTTAATTGTCAGGACAGATCCGTCCGTCTCGTGATTGGGAAGTTGCGGATTGCCTTGCGTGTAATAAAGCGAAATCGTCTTAGTGATCGATTCGCCATTCTGGGCAAAGCTGCCAAAACCCAGCACTGCATCTCGCGACAGGATTTTGCCCTGATATGAAACCTGAATAAAAGGATCCTGATACAGTTCCTGCGCAGGCGGCGCATTTCCCGGAGATGGAGATGTCGTCGTAGCTGCTGCAACGACCGCGCTCAGTAATCTGCGGCTCTCCAGCGGCTCCATCATATTCATCGAATTTCTCGCTCGGCCCATGGAGGGCGATACACTACGGCAGCATTACTTGAAATGCAAAACCGTTTGCGGTCTAACCTTTGCTTATGCCTATCGATCCCCTTTCCGAACTCTCGCATCAATTGCTGAAAATCGACGCGGAGCTTGCTTACGAAGCGCTTCTGCCCAAAATTCCGGGAAGCCCACAAGCCAAATCCATTCTCGACCGCACTCCTCCGCCCGCTCTTATTGCTACGCGATTATCCGATCTGGAGAACGCTAATCTGCTGCGCTCTGCGCTTTATCTCTGGCATGATTATCTGCCTGAAGCGCATGAGATTTATCAGGAGATCAATACGCCAACCTGTTCGTTCTGGCACGCGATCATGCATCGCCGCGAGGGAGATTTTGTTAACAGCAAACATTGGTACGCCCGGTGCGCCGAGCATCCTGTCCTGGAAATTATTGCTGCGCAGGCCAATCCGATTTTGAATCCATTGCCATTTGATAAATCCGTTCTCAAATTAACGGTGGGCGGATGGAATCCGGATGAATTCGTCGACTTGGTTGCTGAAATTGAAAAGACCCCGGATGATCCGCGGCGTAAAATCGCGGTAGCGCTGCAGAAGCTGGAATGGCGGATTTTGTTTGACCATACGGCGCGGAATGCGGTGATGAATCTGGAATGAACGCGGTAAGTTTAGCCCCGGCCCTTGAGCGGGGACACACCCGGCCCTAGGGCCGGGGCTAAACGAAAACCTGATGGCGAAAAATCAATGGCTCATGGCTGGCTCGCGCGTATTACTGCTGAACGTGAAATCGCGTTTGGCGGAATCGACGTCGACGTGGATGGTTGTGCCTTCATCAAAGTTACCAGCAAGAATGCGCTGGGCTAATGGGTTTTCGATCCGTTGCTGGATCACGCGCTTTAACGGGCGGGCGCCGAATTGGATGTCGTAGCCTTCATCAGCGATCAATTGCCGGGCGGCATTAGACAAATCCAGCTTCAGGTTGCGGGTTTCCAATCGTTTTTGCAGATTGGCCAATTGGATATCGACAATGCGCGTGATCTGCTCTTTCTGGAGCGGATGGAACACGATGGTTTCGTCGACGCGATTCAAAAATTCGGGGCGGAAATGGTTTTTGAGCAAATCCTTCACGGCGGCTTCGATTTCCCATTCCTGGGCGTTTTCGCTGGAAAGAGTTTGGATGCGGTCGGAGCCGATGTTGCTGGTCATCACGATCACGGTGTTTTTGAAATCGACGGTACGGCCCTGCCCGTCGGTTAGGCGGCCATCGTCGAGAACCTGTAGCAGCACGTTGAAGACATCGCGATGGGCTTTTTCGATTTCGTCGAAAAGAATCACGGAATAGGGCCGGCGGCGGACAGCTTCAGTGAGACGTCCCCCTTCTTCATAGCCGACATATCCGGGAGGTGCGCCGATCAAGCGCGCAACCGAGTGCTGCTCCATGAATTCGCTCATGTCGATGCGCACCATGGCGTTTTCATCGTCGAAGAGAAATTCCGCGAGGGCTTTGCAGAGTTCTGTTTTTCCAACGCCCGTGGGTCCGAGGAACATGAAGGAGCCGATGGGCCGATTGGGATCACCCAGGCCGGCACGGTTGCGGCGGACGGCATCGGATACTGCGCGGACCGCATCCTGCTGACCGACCACGCGGTCGCCAAGCCGGTCTTCCATCTTCAATAGTTTTTCGCGCTCGCCCTCGAGCATGCGCGTGACGGGCACGCCCGTCCATCGCGAAACCACGGCGGCGATTTCATCCGGCGTCACTTCATCTTTCACCAGCGCATTGCCAGCGTGGGAAAGCTTGTCCACCTTGTCGGTCGCTTCGGTTAACTGACGATTCAAATCGCGCAGCTCGCCATATTGGATGCGGGCGGCGGCTTCGAGATTTCCCTGGCGCTGGGCCTGTTCCAACTCGATCTGCTTGTGCTCAATCTTCTGCTGAATTTCTTTGACGCGATTCATCACGCCTTTTTCATTTTCCCATCTGCTAGTTAATTGCGTGTTCTTCTCCTGCAACTCAGCCAATTCCTTGTTCGCTTTTTCCAATTGCTGTTTGCTGGCGGAATCTTTTTCCTTTTTGAGCGCTTCGATTTCGATCTGGAGTTGCATCACCCGGCGGCGAATTTCATCCAGCTCCTGCGGCATGGAATCATTTTCGATGCGCAGGCGACTGGCGGATTCGTCGATGAGATCGATTGCTTTATCGGGAAGAAAACGATCCTGGATATAACGATCGCTCAATACGGCGGCGGAGACGATGGCACTGTCCGTAATCCGCACGCCGTGATGAGCCTCGTAGCGCGACTTAAGGCCGCGCAGGATTGCGATGGTGTCCTGCACACTCGGCTCGCCGACATAGATCGGCTGAAAGCGGCGCTCAAGGGCAGCGTCTTTTTCGATGTATTTGCGATATTCATCCAAGGTGGTTGCGCCGATGCAGCGCAGCTCCCCGCGCGCCAGGGCCGGCTTGAGCAGATTGCCGGCATCGACTGCGCCTTCGGCTTTGCCTGCACCGACTACGGTGTGAAGCTCGTCGATGAAAAGAATGACGGTGCCGTCGGATTGCTGAACGTCTTTGATGACCGCTTTGAGGCGATCTTCAAATTCGCCGCGATATTTTGCGCCGGCAATCAATGCGCCCATATCCAATGCGATGATGCGCTTGCCCTGCAGCACGGCAGGCACGTCGCCGTTGAGCATGCGAATCGCTAAACCTTCGATAATCGCCGTTTTGCCGACGCCCGGTTCGCCAATCAGCACGGGATTGTTTTTAGTGCGGCGGGAAAGCACCTGCATGGTTCGGCGAATTTCCTCATCGCGGCCGATGACCGGATCAATTTTTCCCTGGCGGGCGAGTTCGACCAAGTCGCGGCCATAGCGCTCTAGAGCCTGATATTTATTTTCAGGATTTTGATCCGTGACACGCTGGCCGCCGCGCACTTCCTTGAGGGCGTTAAGAATTGCCGCGTGATTAATCGCATTGGTGGTCAGAATTTCTTTTGCTTCGCTCTTCACCTGCGAGAGCGCGAGCACTAAATGCTCGGTGGAGACATATTCATCCTTCAGTCGATCCGCTTCTTTTTCGGCTTGCGTAAAAACATCCTGTAACGATCGACTCATGCCTAGTTGCGTGCCAGTTGCCTTGGGCAGCCGATCCAGCTCGCTATTGGCGATTTGCTGTATTCGGGAAGAGCTGGCCCCTAGCTTTTGCAGCAGCGGTTGGACGACGCCATCTTCCTCGGCGAGCAATGAAGCCAGCAGGTGAATCGGCAGCATTTCGGCATTGTCGCGCGTGCGTGCCAATTCCTGAGTTCGCTGGACGGCTTCCTGGGCTTTGACCGTGTATTTATCAAATCGCATAAACGCTAAATATCGCAAAGTAGAAGCCAGAGGTGGGCTTATGTCTTCGCGACATGGAAATTCTAAAGCTCCCCTTTATCAGGGGTTATGAAGAGGGAAATGGAGGACTATGTAAAGCCTAGGGTAAACGTTCTGCCAAGCGATTTATAGCTGGGCTTTTGGCTGCCCATTTGGCATATATGCGAGGGTGGTGTTCGTTCGGGCCGGGGACGGCCCGGCTCTGCTTGCGGTGGAAATGATGGGGTAAAAAAAATGACCAACTTGCGTTGGTCATTTTTGAAATTCATTTGGGATGGGACTTCTATTTCTTTCCACCGCCTCCGCCACCACCACCACCACCGCCGGCAGGTTCGACTCCGCCGTATCTATGGTGTTGGTAGAAAAGGCCGCAGATCATGGGAAGGAAAAGAATCATGGGGAGAAGGAATGGTTTGCCGTGCATCGAGCTGGAAAGGCTGCCGGCGATGTCTTCATATTTGTAAGCCAAGCCGAGGATGCCAAAGACAAGCATCGCTCCACCCTGCACGGAGAGATAGATCATGACACTGATGCGAAAAAGAACGAAGGAGAGCATGCCCAGCGCCACCAGGCCGGTGAGCGCGCCCGCCCAGGCGAAATTAGGTTCCTGATTGCACATTCTCCAGACGCAGGCGCCGAGGAATGCTCCACACACGCCGCCGGTGACAGCAACCGACCATTTCATCATGGGCCACGCCGCAGCAGCAGCGCCGATGCCGCCAATGAGCGCGCCAGCAATCGCCGCATCCGCTCGCGCGCCCAGCGTTGCACCGATGGCAGCACCGATGGCAAAGGCATTGGCTGTGATCAGGTAGCGGTAAATTTTGACGCCAAAGACGAGGTAGATGATCCCCGCCATGATCATCACTGCCGCCGCCGCTGGGCCCATCCTGGAGCACCAGTCTAAAACTCCATTCTGCCCCGGCCAATGCGTGGGAGTGGTAACCCAAATCGGCACCGTTTCACCGTAGTGACCTACCATGATAAATCTCCTTGAATTTCTAGCCCGAGCGCTAAAGCTCTAAAGGAAAGTTATCGACTAGGCATTGCCACGGGCATGAAATCGGGGGGAGAACTGAAGATTATGGGACGGTATTACCAGGGGGCTCGGGTTGATTATCGCGAATTTTATTAGGATTGATCCGTTTCCATGCGCGCGGAAATATCCTGAGCTGAGTGATAAATGCGCGCAATGTAAGGCGGCGAGGAAGCCGGATCGTAAATCAGAAAGATTCGATAGACACGATAAAATCGCAGGGGTTTATCTGTCAGATCCGGCCGGTAATGGCCAAGCCCAGGATGCTCAATCAGGCGTTTTATCGCGGTGTAAATCTCTCCAAGGATGCGGTCTGCCAGAGAGGTTCCACCGCGCTGGTAATAATAATCCCATAGCTGATTCAGAGCGGTCTGCGCTTGCTGGGAAAGGAGGAATCTCATTTGTTATGAGATTGATGGGCAGCACTTTTGGCGGACATATGGGCAAAAAATTCTTCGCCATCAGCGGAGGCGGAGCGATCATTCCACGCATTATCGAGATCGCGGCGGATACGAGCCGCGTCCGTGCCAACCACCGAAAGCAAATCGATATCTTCAGTGCGACTTAGCTTTTCCAGAATAGCTTCTTCCAAGGACGCATGGCGTCCAGATTGGACTTCCGCCAGAAGGCGCTGCTCCAGGTTGGCAGGTAAATCCAGGTGAACTGTCATATATGGATATTTTATCTCGAATTTTACATCTGGGCAATTCGTTGCTAGAGAAATCGCTTAGTTTTCACCATAAATTCTTGCGATATGGCTCTGCCGAACGTGCAAACGGCTGGATTAGAATATTCACACAAACAGTTAAATTGTAGGTGCGCCAGCGCGGATCGTAGCGAGCTGTTGTTCGGTTGTTTGATTGCGCCAAATCCGGATCGCTGATGCGAGCATGACAATGATCGCACAAAGAAGCATGGAGAGAATAAGCGCCGCTTCGATCATGCTGTTGATCAGCAATGGCCAATTGCGTTTATTCGGGATGTTCTGAATCTGATTGACGACCTGGCTCATTTGGCCATTGAACATTTCCACAGCAGCAGTGCTGGTGGTGGCGAAAACGAAGAGCATGGGCAGCACGGTGACCCAGAGATATTTCGCGCGGCCTTCGTTGGCGAGATAGGCGCTGACGATGGCCAGGGCGATGACGGCGAGCATCTGGTTGGCGACGCCGAACATGGGCCAGATGACGGCCATGGAATTGGCGTTGATGAAATAGGCCCAGGCAAAGACGATGATGGCGGTGGAGAGAAGCACGCCGGGCCAGTAGTTGGGTTGGCCGAGTTTTGCGTTGAATTTGCCGAAGACTTCCTGCAATAAGAATCGGCCGATGCGAGTGCCGGCATCGATTGTTGTCAGAATGAACAACGCTTCGAACATGATGGCGAAGTGGTACCAGTATTTCCAAAGCGATTGGAGCGTGGCTTCGGTGCCGGCGGAAATGCGAGCGGCGGCGCGGTCGAAGATGTCGGCCATGCCGACGGCCAGAGTCACGGCCCCACCAGTTCGGCCGCGGAGAGATTCGTGGGTTAATCGTTCGTAATCTTCAACGGTTAAGGGCGAGGAAGTGTCGATGTGCTCCACGCCGCTACCAACCTGCAAAATCTGATTCGCAAATTGCGGCATCTTTGCCAGGTCCGTATTCATCGCATAATAATTCTGCGTGGGCAGCGTCGCGGCAGCGATCATGGCGACGCAGGCGACCAGGCCTTCGATCAGCATGGCGCCGTAGCCGATAGGGCGGGCATGCTTTTCATTCATGATCATCTTGGGCGTGGTGCCACTGGAAACCAGGGCGTGAAAGCCGGAGATCGCTCCACACATGATGGTAATGAAGAGGAACGGAAAGATTTGGCCAGGAACAACCGGGCCGCCGTGGAGGAAAACGTGATTGATCGCGGGGGCGTGCAGTTTGGGGTTGGCGATCAGGCATCCGACGACGAGGATGCCGATCGTGCCAATTTTGAGGAAGCTGCTCAGATAATCGCGCGGCGCGAGAAGAATCCAGACGGGCAATACAGCAGCAACAAAACCATAAACCGCAATCGCGATCATCACCTGCGTATCAGTTAGCGCAAAATATTGGCTGACCGAATGCTCCGCGATCCAGCCCCCAGCGACCGTGGCGACCAGAGTCAGCAGGCCGCCGATGATCGACGCTTCCACCGTGTGGCCCTTGCGGAGTCTGTACATGTAGAAGCCGACGAAGAGAGCAATGGGGATGGTGCAGGCGATGGTGAATGTGCCCCAGGCGCTGCCGGGCACGATACGGACGGCGTCAGGAGGCAGCGAAATCGTCTCCGAAGTGGTTCCAGGTATCCAAGATCTTTGCCACAGCGAGCATTTGATATCGAATGCCTCAGCAAATCGCATTTCTGATTTGCCTTGATTCCATTTCAGGACCGATCCGGCTGGAACGTGTACAATATCACCAATGTTTTGTATGGGCTGAGTGATAACCAATTGACTACCCTGCGGATATTTCACCGCTTCGCCGCCGAGCGCTTTGACCACAACTTTTCCAAGGCCTGCGAGAGCGATGATGATGATAAACAAAATCGCGGCCATCGACGCCGTTCCCGCAACTGGCCCAATATCATGAAACGCAATCTGCGCGAGCGATTTTCCATCGCGGCGAATAGAAGCAGACAACACCAGAAAATCCTGCACCGCACCGCCGAGACAAACGCCAATGACAATCCACAACAATCCCGGCAGATATCCAAACTGTGCCGCCAGCACTGGACCAATCAAAGGCCCCGCTCCGCTGATCGCGGCGAAGTGATGCCCGAATAAAACCCATTTGCTGGTCGGATGATAATTCTGTCCATCATCATGCCGCTCGGCAGGCGTGGGTCGCGCGGGATCGAGTACGGCGACCTTGGCCGCCAGAAATGCGCTGTAGTAGCGATACGCCACCATAAACGCGCATAGAATCGCCAACATCACCGGCATCGCAGACATGCTTGAATCCTCCACAGCAAACCCGGATCATCTTAATCGACGTGTAACTTGTTTTCTAATAAATAGTTTTAAAGAAAACGCGAAGTCGCCAAAGCGCGAAGGAAGACGCGAAAAAAAAGAAATCCTGGGTTTAAAACTTCGCGTTCTTCTTCGCGCTTTCGCGACTTCGCGTTCTCTTAATTCGGATCATCGAAAATGCAAAAACTCACGATATGGACAAATGTTGCTTACCCCACTGAGGCAATGGAGCGGTTGCGAGCAGGAATCGGTCAGCACGCATTAATATTTGCCACACAGCGCGAGCAAACCGTGCTCGCCAAATCCGGCAAGGATGAGAACCTGCCGCTGGCAGATGTCGTGCTGGGCCAACCCGATGTGAGCCAGCTAATGGAATCCCAAAAAATTCAGTGGGTGCAATTGCCGAGTGCGGGGTATACCGCATATGACCGCAACGACCTGCGTCGCAGTTTCCGCAGCCGTGGCGTATTGATGAGCAATTCGTCGAGCGTCTATGCTGAACCGTGCGCGCAGCATTTGTTGGCGCAGATGCTTGGGCAGGCGCGGCGGATGTTTGACGCTGCGACGAGTCAATTGACCAACCACCAGTGGCCTTACCGGGCGATTCGCGAGAAATCAGTGCTGCTCAATGGCCAGAATGTTCTCCTGCTCGGGTTCGGCGCGATTGGCCGGCGGGTTGTTGAATTGCTGAAGCCATTTGAAGTCAATATCATCGCGCTTCGGCGCACACCTACGGGAAACGAGGGCGTTGTCTGCCGGCCGATTTCGGAATTGCATCAGCATCTCCCGTGGGCCGATCACGTGGCGAATATCCTGCCGCTAAGCGATGAAACCACGAAGATCATTGGCGCTGCTGAATTGGCGAAAATGAAATCCTCGGCGATCTTTTACAACATCGGGCGCGGGCAGACCGTGGATCAAGATGCATTGCTATCGGCACTACGCGGCGGTCAGATCGCTGCCGCTTCATTGGATGTGACCGATCCCGAGCCACTTCCGCCGGAGCATCCGCTTTGGACAACGCCGAATTGCGTGATCACGCCGCACACCGCTGGCGGGCATAGCACGGAATTCATCCGTGTCGTTGCGCATTTCGTAAATAACCTGCGCAGATTTGAAAAAGGTGAAGCGCTCGCCGATCAGATTATCTAATCGTTATCGCGCTGGTTGGGATCGGAGCCGTCATCGAAAATATCCAGCAGCGAACCAATCATCCGATCGCCAGCACGGATGACGGCGGCGTTCGCACCATAAAGCATTTTTGCCTGGGAAAGATCCATCATCTGCCTGGCAAGATCGTCATCATCGCCGGGGACGCTTTGCACCTGGGTTTCAACGCCATCGCCATTTGCTGCCGCATAAGAATCGACGCGCGATGGCGTGTAGTTGGGCGTATTGAGATTAGCGATGTTGTTCGCAGTGACATTGAGTTGTGTTTGTGCGGCAGCTAATCCTGATGAAGCGATGGAAAATGTATCTGTGATGCTCATGCGAAACTCCATGGGCCAAGCGTCGTCGGCCTTTAGAAGCTTCGTCGTGATGCTGCAGAGGATTAATGTCTTAAACGATCAATCCGCATATCTTTCGGGAAAATCGTGTGAAATTGGGAGTGTGCTGCCGAAAACAACAAAGATATAAAATGGGGAGTCCGATAATTACGCGAAAGTTTTCGAAAAGAAAAAAAGCCCACGGATGGCTATCCGTGGGCTTTAAAATTTGGTCGCACAGAGAAATCGGTTTTTGATTCTATAGCTCGACAAACTCCATCGCCGGCTCTGTCTGTTCGGTTGAGGGCAGCATCACTTCTTTAAATGGGCTGCCCATTTCTGCTCGCACATCGGCGGCGTTGTATAGGCCGGAACGTCCCAGCATGGCCAGATAGACATCGCCTTCGCGGCGAACGCCATCGGGTGGCGCGATTGCCGCCGCGAAGTGCTGGATTTTGCCCTGGTAGTTTTCCCACGAGCCATCTTTTTCGGCGAACGCGGCGGCGGGTAGCAGGATATCAGCGCTGGCGGTCAATGAATTCGGCAACACATCCTGCACCACGCGATATCCCTTGCGGAATAATCCGGGCACTTGTTTGGCATCGGCAGAAATCCAATTGCCCAGATATCCGCCGACAATCCAGCCGCCTTTTAGCTTCTGCATCTCGGGGCGCGTGCCGGCAAGCAGGTCCTCCCACGTCACGTTCGCACCGCCCAGCATGCCGATCACGCGGCGAATGCCAGCGGCGTTGGGAACCTTTTCGCCTTTGATGACAAAGGTCTGCTTGCCGGTGAGATAGTGCTTGAAGATTTCATCGGCTCCCGTTGGCACGGGCCCGAGCACGAGCAATGCCTGTGGGTCAATGGCGCGAATCGCTTGTCCAAGCAGCCATGCCTCTTCGTTTGCCATCATGGGTGAGAGCATCGCGTAGAGCGAGCCGGGGCCGTTGGCTGCAACGATCTGTTTCAATTGTGTGACCGCTTCATCCAACGCATTGGCGAAAGTCGTCGGCACTTGCGAGCCATATTGCGTCTTCATCGCCTGCTTGATGCGCTTGTCGTCGCAGATGTATTTGTAGCTATAGCGCGTATCGTCGCTGATCCACCACTGGTTCACATCGCTGTTATAGCGCGGCTTAACGCGCCAGACTTTTCCTTCGTTGTGATCCAGCCAGATATTTTCGCCGCCACTATCGACTGGAGAAACGGATGGTACGCTCTTGAGCAGCCAGACGCGCTGTTTGAAGAGGAAATCCTTGTCGAGCAAGGCCCCCACCGGGCAAAGATCGACCACATTTCCTGACAATTTATTATCCAGCGGCTTGCCCGGGAAAATATCAATCTCTTCCCGATGCCCGCGCCCATCGACATATAGTTCGGATTGCCCCGAAACCTCGCGCGTGAACCGCACGCAGCGCGTGCACATGATGCAGCGGTCGTTATACAGCAGAACATTCAGTCCGATATTTTTCTTGGGCTTCTTCGCCTTATCTTCTTCAAAGCGCGCTTCCGCCCGGCCATATTCGTAGGAATAATCCTGCAGATAACATTCGCCGGCCTGATCGCACACCGGGCAATCCAGCGGATGGTTCACGAGCAGATATTCCATCACCTGTTTCTGATTGGCCACCACTTTCGAGGTCTGGGTATGCACTACCATCCCATCGCGCACCGGCGTCTGACAGCTCGGCACGAGCTTGGGAATCCCCTCCACTTCAATCAGACAAATCCGGCACGAAGCCGGTATCGACAACCCCGGATGATAACAATACTGCGGCAGCGCAATGCCTGCATCCAGACAGGCTTGCAGAACCATCTGCCGATCCTTGGCTTCAATATGCTTTCCGTCAACGGTGATCTTGGGCATAGGGCCGTATGTTATACGATTCAATTCCGGTTTCCACCTTCAAAGATCCCGCATTATCATATTTAGCGGCGCGTCCGCAGGACCGCGTTGTACAGCGCTATCCAGCGCGGTGCTACGCACACGCCGCTAAATATTGCGAAGGAAAAAAATATGGGCGTCCTGGGGTTCCATGTGATTTGCACCACCTACGGATTCTGGCTTCCCAATGATGAAAGAGGCAGCGGGTCGGAGTTTATTCGTAAGAAATCGCTACTGAAATTTGGGAAGGTGACGTATACCAATTCAGTGCGCTCGGTGGCGGCAAAGCGGTACGATCCGGAGGTCCGGGAATTGGCCAGAGACGCACTAAAATATCCCCATGTGATTCTTAATGGGAAGCAAGCACAATGCATTGCGATAGCAATCAAAAATGAGTTGGAAAAACATGGTGGAACAATTCATTCATTTTCGATTTTGCCGACACATTTTCACTTTGTGTCCGCGCCGACTCGCTACGACATCCGCCGTTTCGCTGGCAGGCTTCGGGGTGAGGCGACAAAACGACTAATCGCGGAAGAACTTCATCCTTTGCGAGAACATGCAGATTCAAGGGGAAAGATTTCTTCTTCTTGGGCCAGGCTCCCGTGGATACGGTATCTTTGGACAGATGCGGATATGCTGCGCGCGATTAAATATGTCGAGGACAATCCATTGAAGGAAGGAAAGCGGCGACAGCGCTGGAGTTTTGTTACACCCTATCCATCTCAGCGCGGTGCTTCGCACGCGCCGCTAAATATTGAGTCGGAATAGTTAGCGGCGTGTGCGCAGCACCGCGCTTTTTGTATTTTTGGAGAACAATCAATGTGGCAACTCAGCTTCCCCTGGTGGCAATTCATCATCCGTGGCGCCGTCGTCTATATCGCGGTCCTCATCCTCATTCGCATCTCCGGCAAACGGCAGGTTGCACAGATGGGGATCATCGAATTCGTCGCTTTGCTTCTGATCAGCAATGCGGTGCAGAATTCCATGAATGGCGGGGATAATTCTATTACTGGAGGCATCATTCTGGCAGTGACGTTGCTGGCTCTGACGCACCTGCTGGCGGTCATGACTTATCGGTCCGACAAATGCGAGCATCTCATTCAGGGTGAGCCCACGCTGCTGATCCGCCATGGTAAATTCCT
The DNA here is from genome assembly GCA_036490535.1 of Tepidisphaeraceae bacterium. Taxonomy (GTDB): domain Bacteria; phylum Planctomycetota; class Phycisphaerae; order Tepidisphaerales; family Tepidisphaeraceae; genus DASXDR01. The sequence continues at coordinate 45,815 of DASXDR010000030.1, forward strand.
GGACGCCAATTTGCGTAAAGAACTGCTCAGCCACGAAGAATTAAAAGCCATGCTCCGCCGCCAAGGCATTCATCGCATCTCTGAAATTGATCATGCGATCCTCGAAAGCGACGGCTATCTATCTGTCCAAAAGATCGGCGAGAGCGCTAACGAACCCGAAATCTCCACCGGCGTCAGTGCGTCGTAAAACCCATGGCTCACAAAATTCCCTGCACCGTTTAGCCGCCGCGGCTAAACGTGATGCGAATCAACTACATTCCGATCACCTCGCCTGCTTCTCAATCTCCTCCACCAATTTCTCAGGCTTGGTCTTCTGCGTCAGTAAATCAATTGCTGCCCTGTCATCCATCGGAATATTGTGATGCTCGCACAATCTGCGCAGCAGACGCAAAATCTCTGTCGTCTCCTGCTCGGCCAATAAGTTAATCTGCAAATCCAACTGATTTCGCCGCTCCGCCATGCGCGCTTCGCGATTCTGGCTCATCATGATGATTGGCGTCGCATATGCTGCCTGAAATGACAACGCCAGATTCAGCAGAATAAACGGATAAGGATCCCAGTGCCGCCACCAAGCCATGATGTTTAATACGATCCACAGCGCAAGCAAAACGCTTTGAACAATCAGAAACGTCCACGATCCCACCACGCGCGCAAAACCATCCGCGACACGATCGCCGACGGTGCGCGTGCGATGGCTGTATTCCTGCATGCGCGCAATCGTCTGCACATTCTGCCGATTCAATTCCTCCACGGTGCGCGCCTGGCATAACGGCTCACAATCACGCCGACGTCGCCTGCGCCAGCGAAACTTTTTCTCTGGTTCTGTCATGAATTCTCGCGCTATTCCAGACCGATACCGACCACCACTGGCGGTGACACTTCAGTGCCACTGAACACAAGCTCCAGCGCTAGCGTATACGGTCCGGATAAAAACCAATTCGCTTCAGATGTGACAGTCTATTCCACCGTGCGCCGGCAGAGAACCCCCAATACGATCACCCCCCCTGCCGCTACACCGCTCGCCAAAACCGCATGTGGCCCGCTGTAACACAAAGGCCCGACTAAAAGCGAAGTTGCCCCCAGCAAAACAAAAAAAGAATAAGTCCGCCCTGCAAAAACGCTCGACAAGACCAGAATAATCCCTGCTCCCAACGCCCGGAAATTGCTAACCGCATCGCATAGGAATGCAGGCACCCCCGCAATCCGCAGTGGCATGATCGTGCTTGCCGGCGCGCTCATCAGAAAACTATTTACCGCTTTCCCCTTGTTGGTGATGCTCCAGGCCGCAAAGCCGATGAGCACAATTAATCCCAATATCACGCGCGGCCCGGCTCCAAAAATCACTTCGGCGGGCGATCCAAACCGCCGCCGCCAGAAGCTTTGTTTTTCATATCCTTCGAGCGCTCCCAGATAATCCAGTTTTCGCCGCGCGGGCTTTCCACTCTCGGCAGCGGTAAATTCCACCAGCAAATCCGCCGGCCGATCCGTCCACTCGCGCGGCACAAAGCGAGATTCTGCATTGCCGGCATTCTCCTTGGCATTGCTCGCCTGCGGATCAATTGCCGCAGCGGAAGCGGCAATCGCAGCCTGATGCGCCATTTCCCGCACTACGCTCGCGCCGCGTACAAAATCATCCGATGATTCCATCGCTTCATGCTTCGCCTTAGCTGCATCCACGCCGGCAGCGATTCGCCAGCGCGCTTCAGTGGCCGCGAGCAATCGGCGCTTTTCTGTTTCCCATTTCTGCTGCAATTTGGCGTTGACTTTATTGATCAGCTGATCCACCCATTTTTGCTGGCCGGGATCAATGTCTCCGGCAATCGAGATAGCAGCTGCTTCGTAACCGAAAAGAGATTCGAATATCCCGCGCCATTTCGGGCCGGACTCGGAGCGAACGATTTGCCGGATCGTCTGCTCGTCGACCCCGCGCTCGCGAAGATTTCGCAGCACACCGCTCGCCTGCCGGCTCGCTGCGGTTTTCACCGCCTCGGCTGGTTTGTCGATCAGCCAATGCGCCGCTGCTGCAAGCCCCACCGCAATCGCGATCAACCCCAGTGCGACCCACAGAAAATTCAGCGCATACAGCAGTAATCCCAGCACGGCTACCGGCAGAATCACACGATAATTGGTTAGATCGACCCATCCGCGCGGCATCCATATTTGCCGCAGCCGCGAAAACAGCGGACGATTATACGTCGTGCCGTGAATCGCCAGATGCGTAAGTCCAGTCCCCAGCGCCAGTGTCAGCACTGCGGCAAGCGATAAACTTTTATTCGTGGGCGACTGTGGCAATGACAGAGCCATCGCTATCCCACCCGCGCACAAAACGAAAAACATCGCAATGGCCGCGAGTTGAATCTTCGGCCACGGAGAAGACTGTACTAATTCCGCCGCCGCCGCGATCGATTCAATTTCATCTTCCTGCACCCCACTTGCTTCCTTATTTTCGCTGCGCAAATAATTTTGCATCGCGTGGACCACTTGCCCCATGGATTGGAACCGATCCGCTGGTTTGCGCGCCATCATGCGCATGACCACGTCGGAAAGATCAGAATCCACACTCTCTGCGAGCATGTCGGGCGGCGTGGGCTGGCGCGTCGCATGCGCTTCGAGCATCGCCTGGGTCGTCTTCTCCTCAAACGGCGGATGCCCCACCAGCAGCGTGTAAAGCGAACACCCCAGCGAATAAATATCCGCGCGACCATCGACGACGGCTGAATCGCGCGCCTGCTCCGGCGCCATATACGTCGGCGTGCCCATCGCGTGATATCGCTGCGTCACATGCGGATCGGAATCACTGCCTGCCCCCACAGCCGCCATCGCCGGGCGATTTCGTACCGCCATCTGCCGCACGAGTCCCAGGTCGGCCACTTTGATCGTGCCGTTATTGCTCAGCAGCAGGTTGTCCGGCTTCACATCGCGATGCACCAATCCATGCTGATGCGCAAACGCCAGCCCGCGCGCTGCCTGCACGATATATCCCGCCGCCAGCTTCGGCTCGATCCGCCCGCGCTGCGTTAACAACTGCATCAGCGAAACGCCAGACACGTATTCCATGGAAAAATAATGAATCCCGCGCTCGCACCCAAAATCATAAATCTGCACGATATTCGGATGCTGCAGCATCGCTGCTGCATACGCTTCGCGCGTGAATCGCGCCAGCACGCGCGGATCGGCAGCGAGCGTTTTGTGCAATGTCTTGATCGCCACCAATCGGCTCAGCGAAAGCTGCCGCGCCAGGTAAACCGACCCCATGGTCCCGCGGCCAATCAGTTTTTTGATTTCATACCCACCAAGGCGACCGGTGATTTGTTTAACTGGATTCGCTGGCGCTTCTTTGCGTGCCGCAGCGGCGTGATGATCTACCCCTGCGGTATCAATCCCCAGTTTTTCTGTTTGCAATGGCTTGGCCGCAATTGCACGGGCAATCGGCCTTTCGCCAGCGACTCCGGGAACGATTAAATCAAATCGTTTTTGGCAATGTTCGCAGGTTGGCGCGAATTCTCCGGGACGAAGGCCCTTAAGAACCATTTCCTCGCCGCAATAAGGACATTCTATAATCACCAACGCTCCTACGCGATTTGCCCACGCTAGATCGTAGAAATCGCTGGCAGAAGCGTCAAACAATTTCCGGCAAAGCCGCAATGTTGTCTGCCTTACTCTGCCCGGATGCTATTTGCTTTTCGCCGTGCGTTCGTATGATTCTTCGCGGCTATGTTCAATAAAACGCTTATCGGCTTGGCGGTGATGGTTTATCTGATCGCGGCAGGTTGCGCCCTGTCCGTGCAGCCTTCCGCCGCCAATGCCCCTGCGCCTGCCCCCGAAGTCGTGGATACGCAAGCTGTTCCCCAGCCGGCTCGGCCTGGCGTGCTCCCCTTCTGCGGCTGCGGCATGCAAATTCAGCGCGTCGACTGGATCGATCGCTATGAAAAGTGCATGGATGAGGTCGCAGCTATCGGGGGAGATACCGTGTTGCTTGTGGTTGACGCGAGGATGGAGGATGGCACGTCGAGCAAAATTTATCTCGATATGCGGATGACGCCGACGCCAGATCAATTGGGCATGTTGATTGATCATGCCAAGAGCAAAAAGCTGCGCGTGATTCTGATGCCGATCGTGCTATTGGATGACCCCAAGGGAGATGAATGGCGTGGCACGCTCAAGCCGGAGAATTGGGATACCTGGTGGGAAAGCTATCGCGACATGATCACCCATTTTTCGTGGATCGCCGAAGGGCATCATGTCGACGTGCTGGTGGTTGGCTCGGAACTGGTCAGTACAGAAAATAAGGTGGATCAGTGGACGCAGACGATCGCAGCGGTACGCAAGGTATTCCATGGGATGCTGACTTATTCGGCGAACTGGGATCATTACACTTCGGTTCCGTTCTGGAACCAGCTCGATCTGATTTCGACCAATAGCTATTACAAACTGGGCGAAGATCGCAATGTCAGCCTGGATGAGATCAAGCAGCGCTGGCAGGACATTCAGCGCGATCTGCTGGGGTTCACTAAGAAAAAGCATCGGCCACTGTTGTTCACGGAAGTGGGCTGGTGTTCGATGGCGAATGCTGCGGATGCTCCTTGGGATTACACGCAGGAATCCGTTCCGGAGGATGATGCATTGCAGAAAAAGCTTTATCAGGGATTTTTCCAAAGCTGGTGGGGCAATCCTTCTTTTGGCGGTTTTATGATCTGGGAATGGTCTCCCGGAGAAGGGGGAAGAGGAGATGACGATCAGCGGCGGGGATACACGCCGAAGAATAAACCGGCAGAGCAAGTGCTGCGGGAATGGTTTGGAAAACCGCGTTGGGGTGTTGAGGGACGCTGAGGCTATGACTTGCATGCTAGCTGGGAAATTTTTCCGCTCAGGTCGGCGATGTGATTGATGGTCATATCGGCTTCGGGCAATGTGCCGGTGCTGATTTCGGCGGCGTAATGGCCTTGCCGGGGCCAAACGGCAGTTACGCGGGAACCCCATTGCTGTTTGATGGCGCGAATCAATCGAGGCTTATCATCCACGAAAATATAATGCTCGGCAGGATAGCGGCGCTGCACATCAGCGAGTTCGAGCTCTTTGTGGATGTAGATCATGACGTGGCCTTCGACGGCGACATGAATCCCGGCCTGGCGAATCTTGCGGGGCTGAAAGACTACATCGCCATCGGACAAAATCGCGGTTGGATGGGCAGCGCGGGCTTCGCGCAACACTTCAATGGCACCGGGATAAAGGCGGTCGCGAAATGGATAATCGATCAGGAACTGCGACAAGTTCAGCACCCGCACGTCTTCTGGATGAGCGATGCGATAGCGCTGCAAAGCGCCGAGATAATCGGCATAGCCTAGTTCGCTGCGGAGGGTTTCGAAGATGGCGAAATATTCCTGGCGCGCTTTTCCGCCAAAATGTTGATCGAGAAATTCGGCTATGTCTGTGGTGACGCGATCGTTGTCGAGCAATGTGTTGTCGACATCGAAGAGGAAAACAACGGGAGTTTGTGACATTCAATCTCCAACGTGCAAGGTAACGGTCTGCTGCCGAGGCGTGCGCCCAAGCGGAATCGTCACTACTATCCGCCCCTGGCTGAGCGGCGCCGTGCCATCTTTCACATACTGATCATAAGGCAACACAGGCCAATCCAGCGAAGCGCCGGCTGGAATAGTTACGCTCCAGCCATCCAGCGAAAACGTGCTGGGAGTAGCGGCAGATAAATGGACCGGTGTCTTGCCCAGCGTGCCATGCTTTTGAGCTTCCCATCGCCACCTGGCTGCTAATTTTGGCATTAATGTTAAATGCGCGGCGATATCCAATGAACTGGAATTCAACAGGGCATAATGGATCTGTGCTGTGTTGGCATTCTCGATCTTCACGCGCAGCGTGCAGTGCGCGTTGCCGTAATCGCCGGCCAAAGCCAACTGTTTCGGCAACAATTTCAAATCATTCGGCACGTGAATCAGCCCTTGGGGCTCGATAAATTTCGGATCGGTTTCGCCGGCATGATGCGACAGCAGATTGGTATCTCCCGCGGTGAAGGTACTCCAGAGCGGCGTGAGCTTGGAATTGCCGCCGCCAATGATCAAGCCCGTGGAATCGTGAAAAATGCTGAGGAAGTTTTGGCGATCCTGAATCCAGCGATCATCGTAAACTGGCGTGTGGTAGGCGCTGAGGCAAATGAACCAGGGCTTTTGCCTGAGCACCATGGCGTCGTTGTTGCCGAGGATGAATTGATGGTCGACGCTGGCGGGCGTTGAGCCGGTGGGTCCATCCTGGGCATACATGATAAATGCTGCCGCGTTATCAGGGCCGATTTCCTGATGGTGCGATTGTTTCAGCTCATATTGCTGCAAAATATATGAGCGACCCAGAGCGCTGAAGCTGAAACTGGGGCCGGGCATTTCGATTTCGGAGTCGTAGGCATTGCGCTCATCGATGGTTTCGACGCGCCGGCCATCGGGATAAGTGAAGTTTGCATGAAACAGCACACCCCGTTTTAGTGCCGGCAGGGCAAGCGGATCATGCGACATCGCGTAATACGCCCCGAGCGTTTCCATATAGACAAAATTATAGTTCACCACCGGCCCGAGGTTTTCCGTCCAGAATCCGCCTGGGTCCTGGGCGGCGATCAGCTTGTGCAGATAGCTCGTGGCAGCATTGGTCCAATCGTCGCGATGGAAGATTTTACCGGCAAGCCACATGGCCATGGCATCGTGGCCGGGGATGTTTTCGATGAAATGTTTATCACCATGCAAACCCTTTTTCGCCAGCCCGCTAAAGCCGAGCTGCAATCCTTTGGCCCATTTGTCGCGCTGGTCCGCGGGCATCGCCTCTTTGATTAATGCAAAAGCGCGAATCCATCGCGAATAGGTCCAGGGCATGTAGATATCGCCCCATTCGCTGCCGTCTTTGGTGCGGAAGACCCATTGGCCGTCGGGCTTTTGCTGGCTGATTAGAAAATCGCCGCCACGGATGATGGCAGTGAGGACTTTCGGGTCGTGATAAAACTTGTTGCCAGGGTAATGTTGAGACCAGGCGACGGATAAGAGGAAGATCGGATTTTGCTCGGTGATGACGACGGGCCCTTTGCCCCAGCGGCCAGTGGATTGGTTTTGTGTCGCCAGAATTTCCGGCACGGCTTTTTCGAGCACGGGCCAGAACATTTGGCGAAAATCGGAATTCGCAGCTAAGGCGCTGCGCGGGATCAGAAAAAGAAAGAATGCAACCACAGAGACACAGAGGCACAGAGGCCAACTTGGGATTCCTGCTGCAGGGGCGAATGGAATTATCTTAAAAGATTTTTTTGAATGGCGCCGATTCGCCGCGTGGCTTGCCCAAACCAAGTGCGCCTCTGTGTGTCTGTGCCTCTGTGGTTGCATCGCTTTCTTTCCGATCATCGCTTTTGATTAAACCAATTCACCACGCGCGTGATTGCTCGCACAAACGTGTCTAATTCCTCGGGTCCATACGCCTGGTGAATCTGCAAATTCACGCAGGTTCGCAGAATCTCCTCGGCGTTCGGACACAATCCGGTGTAATATTTCCGCTCGATGAAGGGATGCGCAGCGTGCGCGAAGGCGGAATGATTCAGGAAAAGCGGATATTCATAGATAGGCTTGGCAATATAATGCGCAGACGCGGGCAACCCTTCTGCCTTGAGAGCTGCGGCAAATTCGCTGGCGTCCGCGCCCAATTCCGGAAGCACGCGCATTAGATAAAACCAGTAAGAATGCTCGCATCCGGGGGTAGGAGTGGGAAGCGATAAGCCACGACACTCTTGAAGACGCTGTGTTAATTGCGAGCACCACGCATGGTGCCGAGCGACAATATTGTTGATTTTCCGGGTCTGCGCAAGCGCCACGGCTCCCTGCAATTCGGTCATGCGGTAATTATTCGCCAGAAATTCCGGCGATCGCGATACACCAGGCTCGCGGCTGTAGGCCTTATCTGTTGCCAGGCGCAGGCGGCGCGCGAACTCCGCATTGTTGGTCACGACGATACCGCCATCACCACAACTGACGTGCTTGAACTCATTGAAACTGTAACAGCCACAGGCTCCAAAATGCCCGACTGCTTTGCCGTGGTATTTTGTTCCGTGGGCCTGGGCGCAGTCTTCGATGAGGGTCAGTTGTTTCTTTGCGGCAATTGCCGTCAGCGCATCCATATCACATGCATTGCCGGCCAACTGCACTGCGATGATGGCGCGGGTTTTTGTCGTTAGATTTTTCTCGACCGATTCAGGCAATAGCGTGCCGGACTTCAAATCCAAATCCGCAAAGACTGGAATCGCCCCCTGATACAGGATCGGCACGATGCTCCCCATATCGGTGATGGGTGGAACGATGACCTCATCGCCCGGCGAAATGCCGGCGGAAATTAGCGCAGCATGAATGCCAGCCGTTCCGCTCGAAGTGGCCACGCCATGCGAGAATCCGAGCTGAGCTGCGAACTCCGCTTCGAACTGCTTGACCTTCTTGCCTTGGGCGTAAAACAGCGTGCCCTGTTCGAGTGCTGATTGCACTTCGCGCAATTCGTCAGGCCCATAACGATTTGGAGGAACAAATGGTGTGGTTCGTATCGGAGTGCCACCTGCGATGGCAGGTTTTTCTAAATCAGCCGCTTGCATGCAGGGAGAATAATATGGATTCCCTTTTTTATCTGCGCTGCGAGGAAGCGATCTTGGCTCTGAGCTTAGAGTTTCTAAAAATAGTCGCCGGGGCGTCTCGCTGGCGTGTCCAAAAGATTATGCCCTGCCATTCTTGTAGGGGCGGCTTCAGCCGCCGTTTTTTTATTTGGCAGCCGACGCCGCCCGACACGGGTCATTTGGACAGGGCAGCGTCTCGCCCATGATTTATTTAATTCGACATGGGCGAGACGCCCATGCTACGCGAAAAGAAAACTATCTGTAGATTTAGAAGCTGTTAGTTTTATCTTCAGAGTTCGCAGTTATTGGTTTTGCCTTGCCAATGGTTATCAGTAATATGCTGGTGATTAACGGGCTGGCAAGGAAACAAAACGATGAGCCAAATTCCCCCGCCAATACCGCCGTACTTTGTCCCGCCTCCGCAGGATGCGAATTCCAAAAAGATCGCCGCGGGCGTGTGCGGCATACTTCTGGGCAGCCTGGGCATCCACAAGTTTATTCTTGGCTATACCGATGCTGGCTTGATCATGTTGCTGGTAACTCTTCTCAGCTGCGGGATCGCCGCGCCTGTCATGCACATCATCGGGCTGATCGAGGGAATCATCTATCTGACTAAAAGTGATGAGGAGTTTTATCACACGTATATTCTGAATCGGAAGCCGTGGTTTTAGGCCAGATCGCTCCGAATGCAATCCCGTAGGATGGGCAGTGCCCGCCCTACGGGAATAAAGCCATCCCCGCATAATTACGAACGTCTCTTCTTCTTGCCCGAGCTCGGTCCAAACCATCTCATTTCAGGAGCGATTGTACTTTTGGTGCACTGATCACTTCATCATATGCTTCATAGATTACGTTATTCATTGCTCGCTGAAAGTTTTCGATCCCACCGAACTTCTGCATGTGCTTCTTTTGAATGTTGACGGTTTCGGTCGCCAGTTCTTTTTGGGACGCCGCGTCAACAAAGTGACAGGTAAGATCCAGATACCAATCCACGGAATAGCCCAGATCATCGCATTTGAATCGCGTAATCTGACAGTTGATAAGAATCGCAGGAGTTGTGGAGAAATATCCACTGCGATCCAACTCCTGCATGAACGCGCGTTTTACATAATCACTGATATTACTGTCGATATGTATGGCTGTAACTGCCGTATTTTCAATTTGGTCTTGCGCTACTTTCCTGTTGGCAGGGGTATAGGCGAACGTGCCCGCATTCACCGCAGCCTTCCCCCGCGGAAGGCTTTGAGTCGTATACATCATAGAGAACGGTTTCGTCTCTGCGCAGCCGAGGACACCGATAGCGCAGATCAGAAGCAAGGAGAATTGAAATACGGTCTTCATAGTATACCTCGTTAAAAAACTCCATGAGCATTTGGTTCTTCGCGGAGCGTATAGCCAAGATCTAATTTCGGATAATTGACAATCGGAATTAGACTTTTCGGACGGCGCGAAGCTTCGGGTGAAAATCGGTGCGACTTTTGTAACGAATTGACCGATCAGCCCATCACTCTTCTTCCGAGGCACCGCCAAGCCCGTGTTTCCAACATGCACTTCGACTTTTGCGAAGTATCTCAAGGCTCAATACGAAGTCAACTTAATCCAACCCGGAAAATCTAACGAGAAATTCTAAGGGGCAGGGTGCAATACCATTCGGCGCGGAGGAGCGGAAAGGGTTTGGGAACGGAAAGGGGGTCGGGAATTCTTTGCTAATCAACTCCCCTTCGTCGAATACTTTTCACGTCACGCCGATCCTCCCATCACCTCACTCCACACATGCCGCACCGCCTTCGCGATGTAATCTGCATCCTCATCGCTGTACATCGACCCAATGGGTAGGGCGACCACGCGATGCACTATTGACTCCGTCTTCGGAAAATCTTCCTTGCGATACCCCTTCGCCGGCCATTCTGAAAATTCCTTGAACGGCGACGCCCCCGGCGAATGGGCCAATCCCGTCGTGCAATATTCACGGGCGTAGTGGCAATAGCTGCCGGTGGTTTTGCGGCAATTGACGTTCAACGCATCGAGCTTGGCGCGGAGTTCATCGGCCTTCTCGATATTCGGCATGATGATGTACATCTCCAGGGCGGTATCGCCGGACGGGTCGGGGTTGCGGCGCATTTTTAAGCCCGGCAAATCCTGGATGCCAGCGATGATTTTTTCCTGCATGCGGCGGCAGTGGGCTTTGAGGCGGTCGAACTTGCGGAGTTGGGCGAGCATCACGGCGGCCTGGAGCTCGGTCATGCGGAATTGGTCGCCTGCGAACATGGGTTCGCTGGGTGTGATAAATTGGTTGTGGAACGGGCGGACCTGGCCGATGTCATGCATGCGGACGGAGCGCTCGTAGAGTTTGGGATCATTGGTGACGACCATGCCGCCTTCGCCGCAGGTGATGTATTTGTTGTATTGAAAACTGAACGTGGCGACATCACCGAAGGTGCCGAGATATTGGCCTTTGAACATCGCACCGCAGCTCTGGGCGACGTCTTCGAGGATTTTTATTCCGGCTGCGCGTGCTTCGGGCACCAGTTTGTCCATCTCCGAAGCGACGCCCTGGTAATGCATGATCAATACCGCTTTGGTGCGAGGCGTCTTTAGGCGCGTGATCTCGCCGGGGGCGAGGTTGAATGTATCGTTGATTTCCGCCAGCACCGGCCGCGCGCCCATGCGGACGATAGCCGTCCAACATGAAATCCATCCCCAAGCGGGCAAGATCACCTCATCGCCCGGGCCAATTCCCAGCGCTGCGAATGCGGTCTCCAGCGCTGCGGTCCCACTCGTCACTGCCAGCGCATATTGGCTACCCATTTTTTCGCGAAACTCTTTCTCCAGCGTGGCGGCCATCGTGGGCGGATTTTTCGGATCGACACTGTAATACCGGAAGAGGCTCTTGCTCCGCAGCACCTGGAGCACCAGCTCTTCTTCTTCCCTGCCAATCCAATTTGCTCCCAGATTCGTCTGCGGCCGAGGTCGGAGGGCAAACGGCACTTTTACCTGATCCATCACGGTCATAGACACCTCTTTTACCACTTTTAATGAATGTAGGCATCGCCACGACTAATTTCACTGACGTTTTGTGCCGTGAAATTCCATTTCATATTAAAAAATGCTTGCAAAAAGGCCGATAATAAGCGTATAATGCACTACAAACCGCGAATATTACATAACGCGGGTGTAAGCACCGACGCTAAGTGTTTAGTGAGCGGTGGTTTGAGTGTTTTTTGGAGGCTAGGCCATTTCTACCAATTTCCGCCACAACGAGCAGATTCGCATTTCTCCGGTCTTTCTGATCGACGAAAACGATAATAAAGTAGGTTCGACACCGACAGGCGAAGCCCTCCGCCGCGCGCGTGAGATGGGCATGGATCTGGTTGAGGTCGCTCCCACCGCTCGTCCTCCCGTTTGCCGCATCATGGACTATGGTAAGTGGCGGTATCAGCAGCAGAAAAAAGAAGATAAGGCTCGCGCCAGTGCCCGGGCTGGCCAGCTCAAGGAATTGAAATTCAAGACCGTTAAGATTGGCGATCATGATCTGATGATCAAGGTCAATCACGCCAAGGAATTTCTCCGAGAGGGGAACAAGGTTCAGTTCACGCTCCAGTTCCGTGGCCGCGAGATGGCCCACATTGAGCTGGGTCGCGACATTTTCAAGAAGATCAAGGATGAGCTCTGGGCTCATTCCAAGATTGAGCGCGACGCCAAGATGGAAGGCCGGCGCATGACCATGGTCTTGCAGCCCGACAATAAACCTGTTGGCGCCAAGAAACCCGAAGTCGGCGGGAAAGCCCCTGCTTCCAACATGGTTGGCGAACGGCTCAATATCCCAGCGCGCCCGGTTGCTCCGGCGCCCGCGGTCCCAGCAACGCCGGTTACGAGCTCCACCTGAAATTAATCTGGTTTAAATAAAACTGCGTGGTCGCTTTTCGCGGCCACGCTTTTTTATTGCGCACGATTCATGCCTGCTCCCTGTGCGAATCACTGCTTGCGTGCATGATCTTTAAGCAGGCATGCGCGCTCCCTTATACGGAAAATGCGTGAAAACACCCGCATTTGCTGATCGGCACACATCTTGCTCAGGCCCTAAGCATATATGTGGCAGAAGTGAAACTGGGGTCGTGAAATCAACCGTTTGCAACCGATGATTTAATCGCGCTCGTAACGCCTTAACATCCGGCGTGCATGCTTGATTTTGTACTGATTTCAACCTGGCAAAATTACTTTTGGAAATATTCGATGTTTGATTACAACCCAATGAGTTCGATGTTGATGTACAAAGCTTTATCCGTGGGAATAGAGCCGGAAAAGCCTGCTCCGCCGGAACTTCCGAAGCGGCGATTTAATGGTCTGATTAAAATATCGAAACAAACGCTTCGAATCAGAATGGAAACTTTGATGCCGGTCTTTCGTAGCAGCTTTTCGTCAATCGCAATCAAATGCAGACAGCTCAAGCTCTTCGCCACGCGTTCATCGCTGCCTGAATAATGACGGCACGCGATTGTCCCGGCTCAAGGGCCGGGGCTAAACGAAGAGTGGGCGTACGCGCTATTTTGAAATGGATTAATGTCCGTTCAGGAATTTCACCGCTTCATCCTGCGTGGGCTTGATGGTGAGCACTTTATCAAGCCGGGTGATGCGGATGAGCTCCATCAGCTTCGGACCTACGCCGGCCAGCACCAGCTTGCTGTGAGGCAGCGCCGAAAGCTTTTTGTTCATGGTCAACACGATGCCTATGGCCTGGGACGAGAGGTATTGCACGCGCTCGAAATCCAGCACTACCTTGCGATGATCTTCCGCATCGACGAGTTTATATAGACTCTCGGCGATCTCCTGCAATTCGACTGGATCCATCAGCGACGCGGTGCGCAGCTCCACAACAGTTGCTTTCTCAATCTGTTGCACGATGAAGTGTGAGTTCATGTGTGTAAGCAGGCGATTGCATCCTGCTGAGTGGGTTTGAGATTGAGCACCTTATCCAGACGGGTGATGCGGACAATATCCATGAGCCGGGGGCCGATGCCGCAGAGGATTAACTCCGCTTCAGCGATTTCGGACAGCTTTTTCTTCAGGGTGAGAATCATGTTAATGGCGCGGCTGGACATGTATTCCACGGTGGTGAAATCGATCACCAGCTTGCGCTTATTCTGCGTATCGACTTGAAGAGAGAGCGCTTCGGAAATCGCCTCGATATCATTGGATTCCATCAGAGCGACAGAGTGGATGGCCACAACGGTGGCGGGGCCGACTTGCTGAATGGTAAAAAGCGAGTTCATAGCACTGGAAAGGCTGCGAAAGTTAAATTTAGCTGAGGCATAGTGGATTTGCAACAAAGATGACTTTGAGGTGATATAAGTGCAATAGCGTTCGATTCGAAACCGATAGTCATGTTTTTAAGGGAAAGGGTTTGCATGTCAGTTCATATTCGATGGGGTTCACTGCTTTGCCTTGTCTCGCTGATTGCTGGTTGCGCAAGCCATGAGCCGGTCGCTACGCCATTTACTTCGCCGCTAGCGACGGTAGCCCTGGCGCATGAGGGTGAAGCAATGCATCAGGGGTCGTGGGATCGCACGGGAGGGAATGGCGATTGCCTTCAAGTAGCGCCGGGACAGACTGTTACCCTACTGGACTATCAAGGGGCCGGGATCATTCGGCGGTTTTGGGTGACCATCGCTCCGCGCGCGGAGATGCACATTCACAGCCAGGCGATTTTGCGCATGTACTGGGATGATGAAAAAGAGCCGAGCGTGGAATGCCCGATCGGCGCGTTCTTTGGCGTTGGCTTTGGGCAGCAGAAGGATTATGTGTCGCTGCCGCTGAACGAAATGAGCGGCGGGTATAACTGCTATTGGCCGATGCCGTTTCATAAGCATGCGCACTGGACGCTGGAGAATCGCTCGGATCGGAAGATCGATGCGTTTTATTACAACATTGATTTCACGGCTTTGAAGAAACTCCCCGCAGGAATGAATCAGTTCCACGCATCGTTCCGCCGCGAGAATCCGACGACGGCGAATAAGAACTACACTATTTTGGATGCAGAGGGTGACGGCCAATACGTGGGCACGGCGCTATTCATGCAGGCGATTAAGCCGCACGATATCGGGTTCCTCGAAGGGGATGAGATGATTTATATCGACGGGCGGCACGAGCCGACGCCGCCGGATTGGCATCACACGATGCCGGTGCCGCAGATCAATGGGACTGGCACGGAGGATTACTTTAGCAGCGGCTGGTATTTCGATCATGGAACCTATTCAGCGCCCTATCATGGCTGCGTCATCAAAGACGAAGTACAGGCGCGCATTTCGGCGTACCGGTGGAACATTGAAGACGCGATTCCGTTCCACAAGAACATTCTCGTCACCATCGAACACGGGACGAATAATGATCACGTCGCGGATTATTCATCGGTGGCGTACTTTTATCAGAGCGGGCCACACAAGCCTTATCCGCCGCTGCCGAGCGATGCGAATGATTTGCTGCCGCGCACCAATCGCATTGCTGGCCTGATTGACGGCGGCGATCTGGTTGGGCGTGCGCGGGCGACTTCGGGTGATGTGAGCACCCAGACTATGTTTAATTTCCCCGGCGACTGGGCTAGTGACTCGCAGCTATTCTGGCGTGATGCCAAGCCGGGAGCGGAATGCGGATTCACGATCCACGCGCCGCAGGATGGGATTTACGATCTCACTTTGTATTTCACCAGCGCACCGGATTACGCAACGGTTCGGCTGTGGCATGACAATAAAGTAGTCGGGCGACGAATCGATCTGTATGCCCCGTCGGTGCAGCCGCACGCGCCGGTGACCATTCGGCATATTGAGCTGCATGCGGGGGATAATTCGTTTGCCCTTCGCATTGCGGATAAGAATGCGACGTCGTCCAATTATTATGTGGGATTGGATGGAGCGACGCTAACGGCAGCGAAATAGTCGAATCGTCAGGACATTCGATTAAATGAAAAAAGCCCACGGATTGCTATCCGTGGGCTTTATTATTTGATGATGTCATACTCCGAAAATCATTTGTGCTTGCGGCGGAGAAACAGCGGTAAAGCTAATCCGCACATTGCTAATGAAGCGGGCTCGGGGACCGCAGCTTCCAGTTCGTTTACATAATCCTGGCCGAATTCTGCTTCGCGCGAAGCGATCAGGCTTTGTGATAGGCCGTACTCCTGGGCAAAAGCGGTATCGATGATGAGATAATCCTTGTAATCGACTACGCCATCGCCATTGAGATCGCCGTTGACGTAGCCGGTGAGATGCTCGGCCAAGCCACGATCGATCAAGGCGTAATCGTCGGCGTTGAGAATGCCGTCGCCATTGACGTCGCCGGAAATTGGGTTATCCAGGAGCGTGATGGAATCGAGCTCTGTGGTTCGACCGTAGGAATAGATGGTGAAGGAGAATGAATTCAGCTCGGTCCAATTCATGCCGGAGATATTAAAATCGACATTGCCCTTGGCGTCGGTGGTGTAGCTGTTGGGGGCGCCGTTATTGCCGCCGAAGACGATCATCTGGACTACTGTATCGGGTTCGAGGAAATGGAATTGCATGGTGTCGTATCCGCCAGCGTTGGCGTGCATGTCATATTGGAGATCGCCCTCGTAGCCGCCGTTTCCGGTGTATTCAAAACCGTAGAGGACATCGGACTGGCCATTGGTGACGCTAAGGACGCCGTTCGCCACACTTGCACCGCCTCCTGATTCGCTGCTGACGAAATCGAGTCCGCGTTTTCCGCCGATTGCGCCAGGGGCGGTGGTGGTTCCGCCGGAATACGGATTGGTTAAACTGTAGCTGGCGTTACCGGTATTGAAATCGTCAAAAATGAAGGGGTCCTGGGCTTCGGCGTATTGCGTGGATCGGCCGAGGGCGCCGATGTAAAGGTTGTAGGTGGGCTTGGTTGCGCCCACCAGCGCATCGATGTTCGTGGGTGGTAAGTCGGCGTTGTTGATATTGGTAGGGGTCATGGTGCCGGCATCGCTGTTTTCATTAATTGCAATGAATCCCCTGCCCACGGGGTTGCTTGTGGAAATGACTGGACCATTGGCGGAAGCGGGAGCACTGTTGATTTCCACGCCCACGAAATAATCGCCGGTGACATAAGTGGCGGGAATCGTAAAAGCCTGGGGTGTGAAGAGGTCGTATTGACCGCTGGAGTTAACGGTGCTGGTAGTTTGCGTTAGTAGCTGAAGGTCGTTGGGATTGTTGGAATTACTGGGGTCTTCATAGACCATGACAGAAACGGGTGTGCCGGCCGCGAATCCGTTGTCGAAGCTGACATCGAGCTGCGTCAGATATTCGCCGCCAGTTGGAGCCGTAAAAGAATTAGCCCACCAGTAGTCGGCAAGCTGGCCATCGTGCAGGTATCCCGCCACGGTCGGGGAATCGTTATTCACGTAGGTTTGGTTATATCCAGCACGAGCAACCAGAGCCGAGCCTAAAACAATCGCGCTGGCAGCGGCACGATAAAACAGAAAATTGCGATAACGCATCATCCCTTACTCCTAAAGGTAAAAACTCGCGAATAAACAGTTGTATACCAAAAAATCACCTTTGCGAAAGGAAAAAAGCGATGAATTTCCAGCTAATTGTCTATTAGAATGTTTACAAAATTAACTTTTTCCGGCAGGCCGCTTGGGGGGCTTTGTTGTGGCCTTGCTGGAGCGAGCACCCAAGGCCACTTCCAGAACTTCGTCGACATTCTTAACGAAATGAAACTTCAGTGTGTTTTTGACTTCGTCAGGAATGTCGGGCAAATCTTTTTCATTTCGGGCTGGGACGATGACCTGCTTGATGCCGGCGCGTTTGGCGGCGAGGGTTTTTTCTTTGAGGCCGCCGATGGGGAGGACCAGGCCGCGCAGGGTGATTTCGCCGGTCATGGCGACATCGTGGCGCACGGGGCGATTCAAGAAAAGCGAGGCGAGCGCGGTGAACATCGCCACGCCGGCGCTGGGGCCATCTTTGGGGACGGCGCCAGCGGGGACGTGAATGTGAATGTCGCTCTCGGCGATAAGCTTTGAATCGATTCCTAAGGCAGCGGTGCGTGAGCGCACCAGTGTATAGGCGGCGGTCGCGGATTCTTTCATCACGTCGCCGATCTGGCCGGTGAGGGTTATGCCACCTTTGCCGGGGATGCGACTGGCTTCGATGAAAAGAATTTCGCCGCCAAAAGGTGTGTAGGCCATGCCGGTAGCGACGCCGGGGACGGAAGTACGCGAGGCTAGTTCGGGTTCGAAGCGGCGAGGGCCGAGGGTCTTGGTGACGTAATCTTTATCGACGAGCTGGGGGGCGGGGCGCTTTTGGGGTTTGGAGTTTTTTGGAGGTTTCGGGGACGTGGTTGCTGACGCGACTACGCCGCTGACGGCACCACTGCCCGCGCTGCTGGAGGGTTCGGATTTGGAGACGACGTCGGCGGCGACGGCTCGGGCTACGGAGCCGATGTTGCGTTCGAGATTGCGCACGCCGGCTTCGCGGGTGTAGGCTTCGATGATCCAGCGGAGGGCGTCGTCTTTGAAGCGAATGTGTTTGTTGGTCAGGCCGTGCGATTCGAGTTGGCGGGGCACGAGATAGGTTTTGGCGATATTGAGCTTGTCGGTCTCGGTGTAGCCGGGGATTTCGATCACTTCCATGCGGTCGCGGAGTGGGCCGGGGACGGTGTCCATGGTGTTGGCGGTGGCGATGAAGAGAACGCGCGAGAGATCGAAAGGGACATCGAGATAATGGTCGGTGAAGGTGCTGTTTTGCGCGGGGTCGAGCACTTCGAGCATGGCGCTAGCAGGGTCGCCGCGGAAATCGCTGCTCATTTTGTCGATTTCGTCGAGCATCATGACGGGATTTTTGGTGCCGGCCTTGCGAAGCTCGGCGATGATGCGACCGGGCATGGAGCCGATATAGGTGCGGCGATGGCCGCGAATATCGGCTTCATCGCGTACGCCGCCCAGGGCCACGCGGATGAATTTTCGGCCCATGGCTTCGGCGATGGATTTGCCGAGCGATGTTTTGCCCACGCCGGGCGGCCCGACGAAACAGAGAATTGCGCCAGCGCCGCCGGGTTTTAATTTTCGCACGGCAAGATATTCGATGATGCGACGCTTCACTTTGTCCAAGTCATGATGATCGCGATCGAGAATTGCGCGGGCTTCTTTCAGGTCGATTTTATCGTTGGTTTCGATGCTCCAGGGAAGCTCGGAAAGGATTTCCAGGTAGGTGCGAATCACGCCATATTCCGGCGAGGCGGCGGGGATGGAATCCAGGCGGGCCAACTCGCGGTTGGCTTCTTTCATGACATTTTCGGGGAGCTTGGCTGCTTCAAGTTTTTCGCGCAGGCCTTCTACATCGCTGCCGCCGGGTTCGGCTTCGCCGAGTTCCTTGCGAATGGCTTTGAGTTGTTCTTGCAGATAGTACCGTCGTTGGCTCTTGTCGATGTTTTCTTTGACCTGCGTCTGGATTTTGCTTTGGAGTTCGAGCACATCCAGTTGCGTTGCCAGGCGCGCGGCGAGCAGGCGCAAGCGTTTTTCAACATCGAGTTCTTCGAGCAATTTTTGTTTGTCTGCAGAATCGGCTTGTAAATTGGCCGCCAGGAAATCGGCCAATGCCGAGGGTTGCTGGATGCTGTTGAGCACCTGGGCGGCTTCGTCGGGAGTATTGGGAGAAAGCTCGATGACACGATTTGCCTGCTGGCGCACCGAGGCAACCAGCGCGTCGACTTCTGTTCCAGTCGGAATGGTCTCTTCGAGCACCTCGATACGGCCCATGGTGAAGGGATCATTGCTTTCAATTGACAATAGACGAAAGCGCGTCAGGCCGTGGACGATGATGGACTGATTTCCATCGGGCAATTTGAACAATTTCAAAATGGAGCAGGCAACGCCGACGGTGTTGAGATCGGCGTACTGCGGATCTTCGGTTTCGGGATTTTTCTGGGTAATCACGCCGACAAGCTTTTCGCCGGGCATAACTTCATCGAGAAGATTTTTGCTCTTTTGCCGGCCGACATTCAGCGGCATCACCGTGCCGGGAAAAACGACGATATTGCGAATCGGCAAGATCGGCAGCAGCGTGGGAATATTCAGCACCTGCCCGTTGTTGCCAGTTTTGATAACCGTCTTCGTCGGTGTGCGTTCAATGATTTGTGTTTCGGCCATAAAAAAATCAGGGACAAGGGACAAGGCGGCAAGGGACAAGGGAATGAAAGCTGCGCTTGCGGCTTAGAATTTTTTCATCCTTCATCCTTTCGCCTTCATACTTATTTCTTAGGTAGTTCAATCCACAATAACCCGTTACGATGGCTGGCGACGATTTTGTCGCGCTGCACGTCGTCGGGGAGCTCGACCTCGCGGCAGAATGCGCCGTGATCGATTTCCATCAGATGAACACTGACACGCTGCGATCCATTATCTGATTCCAGGGGGACAGGGCGATTGCCCTTGAGAGTGAGTCGGCCGTCGCGCACTTCCAGATCGATCTTCTCTTTTTCCACGCCAGCCAAATCGACGCAAACCAGATAGGCAGTGGTGGTTTCGTACAAATTCACCGCGGGCCGCCAGACCTGATCGCAGCTGTAATTGTAATATTGTTTTTTCAACTGGTCCGCGAGCTTGCCCATCTGAGAAAGATTCCCAAACGGCGGATCGGCAGCGAGTGATGTCGGCATAATGAGCTCCGATGAAAACTGAGATTAATCATAGCCAGCGATATGAATTTCGGCGATGGGGAAATACGAAATGCAGATAGGAGCCAGAAGCGAGTAGAAAGACTCTTTTATTCTGGCTACTGGCTACTGGTTTCTGACTTCTGTTTTGCGCGTTCTGCATTGCTTCTCCCTTCCCTCAGCGTTCCACGGCAAATATCGCAGGAAAAGGCGTGGTTCTCACAATGGCTGGCGCGTTTGGCCAGTAAATCAAGGATTAAATCATCTAAGCCCAGCGTGGGGGCGACGTGATATTGGGTGTGGGGGAACCTCTCGGATGCTTCGGCGGTTAAACGCGGAATATCCTGAGTCCAATGTTTGCCGGGACCCAGGAAAAATGGCACGACAACGATTCTTTGTGCTCCCCGGGCGGCACAATTGGCATAGGCAGTTGCGATAGAGGGCTCGGCCAATTCCATGTGGGCAGCTTCGACGATAGAGAATTTTTCGCGGAATCGAGTGGCGAATAGCCGGGCCAGTTCTTCGAGCATCTGATTGGATTCATCACGCCGCGAGCCATGATCGACGATGATAAGGCCGGTCTGCATATAGGCATTGTAGCACATGGCGACAGATAATTTCGGGTTGGTTGTCGACTATGCGGTTCAAAGAAAAAACTTTTTTATATTTCCCTTGTTGTTTTGGACCTTGTGCCGGTATTCTTCGGGTACATGCCAGTCGGAGCCAGTGACATCTCCTGGCAGACGCTCGGTGACATCGTCCGCGACTGGGCTGGCTCTATCGCCACGCTGACCGAATGCAAACCGCTGGCTGGCGGATATATTCACACCACCTTGCTGTTGAAACTAACCGATGGCTCGCAAGTGGTTTTGAAAATTTCGCCGCATCGCGTCGACCGCGGTTATCTCGATGAAGCGCATCAATTGGAACTCCTGCGGCAAAAGGGCCTGCCTGCTCCAAAAGTTTTTCGCGCGCAGGTCGCCTCGCTGGAACGACCAGATAGTTACATCCTCATGGAATATATCCCCGGAATGGACCTGGCCCGTGCCCGCAAGCAATGCACCGCCGAGGAATACGACCATCTGCAAGGCGAATTCGCTGACCTCGTCGCCAAGCTCCATTCCTGCAATGGAAGCTGCTACCAGCGCGTCAGTGCTTCCAACCATCAGACTCCCTGCGAGGATTGGCCGGCATTTTTTCGGGAAATCTACAATTCCATCTGGCACGAAGCTGAAAAGAACGGCCATCTGCCCATCAAGGTGAAAAAGAAGATCGGTAAAATTCACCAGTCATTGGAGCATTGCATCAGCCATGACGACACTCCCCGCCTCACTCACTGGGATCTCTGGTCGAATAATGTCATGGCCCACCCCGGCCCCGACGGGCACTGGCACATCGCTGCGTTTCTTGATCCCAACAGCAAATACGCCCACGCCGAAGCTGAGATTGCGTACCTGGAATTATTTCAGACGATCACGCCGGTATTTCTCAAGGCTTATCAAAAACATCACAAGCTCTCGGCGGATTATCATCGCGTTCGCAAATTAGTTTATCAGATGTACCCGCTGATCGATCACGTCAATCTATTCGGGCACGAATACGTCGGGCCGTTGTGCCATATTGTGGAGAAGCTATCAGCAGTGGTGTAGGAATCAGCTCTCTTGTCCCCCCAATTCCCCTTCAATGGGTATTACTGGCGGAGGCTCATGCTCTGCGCTGGCAGTGATGGTGTGACCAGAAAAGACCATCAGCAACCCACCAATAATTCCGAATGGCGCCATGAAATACCAATAGGAATGCCAGCCGTATTTCTGCAGGATCATGCCCAGCACCACACCGGCAAGTGCCTGCCCGAGATATTGGAATGAATCGATAACGCCTGAGGCAAAACCGGCCATTTTCCGCCCGCCAATATCCATCGCGGCAGCGGTGCCCAGCAGCGAATGCGTCGAATTGCACGTGAAGGCAATCGCTACAAAAAACACAACGGTTTCGATGGGTGTCCGGGCAAAGTGCGCCGCCAGCAGGATGATCGCCGCTTCCGTAAAATACAGCACTGCCGCCACCGGGGCTCGTCGTGATTTGAAAAACATGTCGGAGAGATAACCCGACATGAGCGAACCGGCAGACGCCACAAAGGGCATCAAAAATCCCAAAACATAAAAGATCCTTGAATTCAGTGGAATATGATGAACATCGGTCATGTAGCGGGCAAACCACTGCTGTTGCGAAGCGCGCACGCCGCCTGTGCAAAAATAAGCCAATCCCGTAAACCAGATCCCCGGATGAGAGACCATCTTGCGAAAGACTTCGCTGGTTTTGGCGCGCGGGTCATCATCACCAGCCCCTTTGGGGGGTTGCATGTGATAGAAGCCTGCCTCTTCCGGAGTTTGCTTGACGATCAGCGCCATCAGCAGCGCGACAATCGCAATCACGCATGCTGGTCCAAAGAACAGCCATCGCCAGTGCAGTGCTGGAACGCTCAGCAGCCCCATAAACGTGAAGCCCGCTAAAAGCATTGGGCCGACGCGATTGATTACGAACACGCCCAGGTTGATCATGAATCCGAAAATCCCCGCAAAGCTCCCCCGCTCGCGGTGATGAAACCAGGCGGTATTGATCTTCACCATGCCTGGGGCGCCAAATGATTGCAGATATCCATTCATCGCCCAGAGCAGCGTGAACAGCGAAAGCTGTCCCACGAAAGATGCAAAGCCAAAGGCGACATTCACGATCAATGTCCCAATCGCGCCGATAATCATCGAGCGCTTGCCGCCAATGCGATCGCAAATCAGGCCATTGATCCATTGACCGCAGGCATAAGCCAGCGATTGCATCGAAATGATCAATCCCATCTGCGTATCGGAAAAATGAAATTCCTTGGCGATGGCCCCGTTGGCGATTGGGAAGTTGTAACGGCAGAGATAGTACGAGGTATAAAGAAATCCGAGAAATGCCCAGTTGAGACCCCGCCTCGCCCGAAATCCGGGAGGATAAACCGGGCGGTCAATTATCGAAGGCATATCGTCTTGATGCGCCATAGCGGGCGGGATGGTAACAGACACTTCCGGACGTGGCGAGAAAATTATGGAAATAATCCCTTCATTCGATGCGCCTCGGCCACGCGCCCGATTGCGAGCGTATAGGCTGCCGTGCGGTAATCGCAATCTGCTTCATCGGCTTTGGCGTTCACGCGATCGAACGCCTGCTCCATCACCTTTTGCAGTTCATTCTGCACCTGCTTGAGATCCCAGAAAAAATTCTGCAATCCCTGCACCCATTCAAAATAGCTCACGGTGACGCCGCCGGCATTGGCCAGAATATCCGGCAGAATCGTAATGCCTGCATCGCGCAGAATCTCATCTGCTTTCGGCGTGGTCGGTCCATTCGCTCCTTCGACCACCGTGTGGGCCTGAATATCCGGCGCGATCTCCTCGGTTATCGTGTTTTCCATTGCAGCCGGAATCAGCACATCGCATTGGCAAGCGAGCAGTTCTTCGTTGCTCAGCTCATCGCAGTCGGGAAAGTCGCTCAGCGTGCCATTCTCGCGGTAATACAAACCGGCAGCATCGATATCGATTCCATTGGCGTTATAGATTCCACCCCCCTTTTCGCTGATGGCCACAACGGTTGCGCCGCGCTCATCGATGAGGCGGGCGGTGTGATAGCCGACATTGCCAAAACCCTGCACGGCCACTTTACAATTTTCCAGCGTTTTATTTTGAGTCGCCAGGAATTTGCGAAGGATGTTCATCACGCCGCGACCTGTCGCTTCTTCTCTCCCCACCGATCCGCCGAGGGCCACTGGCTTTCCCGTCACCACGCCCAGCGTCTGATGCCCCACCATCATCGAATACGTATCGAACATCCAGCTCATGACCTGCGCATCGGTCCCAGCATCTGGCGCCGGGATGTCCCGGTCTGGTCCAATGATCGGCATGATCTCATACGTATATCGCCGCGTGAGTCGCTCCTTTTCGCCAACGGACAATTTCTTCGGCTCGCAGACTACTCCGCCCTTCGCTCCGCCAAACGGCAAACCTACCAGCGCGTTCTTCCACGTCTGCAGCATCGCTAGCGCCATCACCTCATCGCGATCCACACTGGCGTCAAACCGCACACCTCCTTTGAATGGCCCGAGTGCTGAATTGTGCTGCGCACGATATCCCGTGAATACTTGAATCTCTCCATTATCCATCCGCACCGGGCAGGAAACCGTGAGCACCCGTCGCGGATTGGCCAGCACATTCCGCCAATCTTTCTCCAATGGCATGGTCTGCAAAACCCGATCAAAATATTGATGCGCGTTCTCCCAAAATGGCGAGTGCTCTCTTTTAGGTGGAACTAACGGCGAAAGACGATTGGTGGTGGCTTCGCTCATAACCGCTCATTAAAGCACGAAATCCAAAAAACGAAATACGAAACAAATTCAAAATCCGAAATTTCACATCGCAAATTTCAGGTTTCAGATGCATCTATAGCCCACGAATAGCCATCCGTGACCCTTAATATTTGTTTAATGATTCGAATTTTGGTATTTGAATTTGTCTCGTATTTCGAATTTCGGACTTTGCTATGAGAGTGGCTCACACAATTAAAGACGCGCGTGCCGTTGTCCGGGAGCTTGGTTCCATCGCCCTCGTGCCCACCATGGGCGCTTTGCACACCGGGCATCTATCGCTGATTGAAGCTGCCAAATCGTTGGCCCCGCATGTGGCTGTCTCCATCTTCGTTAACCCCACGCAATTTGCTCCGCACGAAGATTTCAATCGGTATCCGCGACCGATTGAAGAAGATTTGGCCAAATGTCGCAAAGCCGGCGCTTCGCTGGTATTCAACCCTTCGCCGGAAGAGATGTATCCACCCGATCAGCCGCTGCTCAAGCAAACGATTATCGACATTCCCGCGATGACCACTGTGCTGGAAGGCAAGCATCGCCCCACGCATTTCCATGGCGTCTGCCAGGTCGTCGCCAAGCTTTTCAATATTCTCCAGCCCACCGCTGCCGTGTTCGGCCAAAAAGATTACCAGCAATTCCGCATCCTCCAAGCCATGGTGCAGGCCCTGGATTTTCCGATCGAGATGAAAATGGCGCCGACCCTTCGCGATCCGGATGGCCTGGCCCTCTCCTCGCGCAACGCTTATCTCACGCCCGAGCAGCGCTCCCAGGCCCTGGCCATTTCCCGCGCCCTGTTTAAAGCCCGCGACGATGTAGCTTCCGGCATCCGTCAAACCAACCGCCTGATTGCCACCATGCGCAACACTTTGCTAGAGAATCGCCTGATTATCGACTACGCCGCCGCCGTCGATCCCCAGACCTTGCAGCCCGTTGAACAAATCAGTGGCCCGACTGTCTTCGCCATCGCCGCGCGCGTGGGGAATACGCGATTAATCGACAATATTATTGTTGGAGAAAAATGAATCATTCAGAATTGGCTCGTCGCATCGCTGAAGTTGCTCTGCTCCGCGGAGAATTTACTCTGCGCAGTGGGCGTAAGAGTAATTATTACCTGGATAAATATCGCTTTGAAACGCAGCCGGACATTCTCAAGGCGCTGGGGCAAATGCTCGCGGAGCGCGTCCCGCCGCACGTGAATCGCATTGCGGGCGCAGAGCTGGGCGCTGTCGCATTGGCCGCTGCTGCATCCATGGCTTCGGGCAAACCCTGCCTGTTCATCCGCAATCAGAAAAAAGACTATGGCACTGCCAAGCAAATCGAAGGCGTTCTCGAAAAAGGGGAAAGTGTCGTTATTGTTGAAGACATCTGCACCACCGGCGGGCAGGTTCTCGAAGCCTGCAAAACGCTCGAGTCCCTCGGCGCGAAAATCGACCGTGTGATTGGCATTATCGACCGCCTGGAGGGTGCCCGCGAAAATATCGAATCGGCTGGCTATAAGTTCGAATCGCTCTTCACGACGGCCGACCTGGGCATCAAACCAGATGCAGAATGAAAGAATTGAATCATCGGAGTATTGAAAACCAAGCCCCAACTCCTATTGATTCAATGATTCAATTCTGCATTCTCTTTTCCCCTTTCCCCGCTACAATTCCGCACCATTGAGTGACACCCAACGACCCATCGATTCCCTCGACGCCTGGAGCAGATTCTTCCAGCTCTATTTCTGGTGGCTGCTTAAAAACATCGTTGGCTGGGCACTGATTATTGCGTCGCCGGCGGCGACTTTTCTTCCTATTCCTGCTGCCACCTTAATCTTTTTTCTCATCGGATTCGGTCTGATCACTTTCCCAGGCAAACGGCGACTGACTGCGCGATTCCTTGTCGGAAAACCGCTCCCCCTCTCGCACCGCCTGGCTTCATGGATCGCCGGATTTCTTGCGGTGATCGTACCAGCGCTCCTTTTCTGGTACGTCGCCGGCAAGCAACTCATTAAAACCACAATTGTTCCTCGACTCTCCGTAGTTATTAGCGCTTCGATTGCTGGTTACCTCGTTGTCGGCATTGTCACCTGGTTCCTCTCCTGGACCGCCCTGAAAATTACCAATCGCCTATTACGGTTGATACCTATTATTCGACGGCGCGTGCGCCCCTGGCTGCGGCGGCATGGCGTTAATGTTCTGCCTCCTCGACGCGCCCATCCGGGTGCAACCGAATCACAAATCCAGCAGGACGTGGTCGAACTTTCCCCCGCCCAGCAGGAGCGAGTGAATCGTGCCTGGATCTGGACCAAGCGCTGGGCCCGACGCGGCATCGGCTTGCTCATCACCATCGCGATCTTCTTCTGGATGGCCAAGCCGATTGTTAAGCAATGGCACGAGGTCGCCCCCTATGCCGACCAGATCAATCCCGGGCGATTCATTCTCGCAGCGCTTATCTTTTCTTTTTTTCTTTTTACGTTTCGCGCTCTGGTCTGGCGATCCATCCTGATTGGTTTCGGCCATACACTTCCGATCCCGGCAGCCTTGCGCATCTGGTCCACCTCGGAACTTGCTCGCTATATCCCCGGCTCGATCATGCAGGTGGTCGGTCGAGCCTATCTCGCTAAACCTTACGGCGTCAGCGGCACGATCTGCTCCACAAGCCAGATTCTCGAATTGGCAACGTTTTTGCTCGCCAATATTTTCGTGGCCGTTGCATGCCTGCTCTGGCTGATCGCCAAAATTGACCCGGCGGCGCGGCCCTGGCTGATCTTGGCCATGTGCCTGCTACCGTTGCTGGGTATTTTGCTGCACCCGAAAGTTTTTTACGGAATCACCAATACCATTTGCGCCAGACTGAATAAACCGCCCATCGCCGTGCGGCTTTCAGGGAAGAAATTATTTTTTCTCTTCTGCTGGTCGGTGTTGGGATTGCTCGTGCAATCGATGGCCATTTATCTGCTACTCGGCTCGGCACTGCACGTGAAATTCGCCTGGTGGTGGCGCATCGCGGGAAGCTATTGCCTGGCGTGGACCGCTGGATTTCTTGCTGTCACCAATCCTGGCGGGCTGGGCGTGCGCGAATTTGTTTTTTACTATGCGATGCGGGCCGTTCTTCCCGCTTCGCTCAAAGAGCACTTTGCCGGCGGCGATCGCCAGATTCTCAACGACTATTTGAAATTCCTCGGCATTCTGCTGCGCCTCTGGACCATCGTCGGCGAATTGATACTGACCAGTATTGCTTATGTGCTGGATTACAAGGGTGCGCTCAATCGACCCGATGCGCCGGGGCGCAAATCACCGTAGAAAAATATCAATGGTTCCGAGCGTACAAAGCCCCACGCTGATAATCCCATTGATCGTGAAAAAGGCGAGATTCACTTTCGACAAATCATCCGCATGCACGAGCGAATGCTCGATGACGAGGAGAAGAATCGCTGCTGCTGCCCCAACGAAATAGAGCGCGCCAAATGCCGGTGTCACATATCCCAGAAAGATTATAAAAAATGCGGAAAACAGATGCGTGATCCGCGCGATCCACAGAGCATTGCCAATGCCAACCTTGGCAGGCACGGAAAAAATTCCCGTCGCACGGTCTGAACTGTAATCCTGGCAGGCATAAATGATGTCGAACCCGGCCGTCCATGTGAAAACCGTCGCAAACATCAACAGCGGCGGCAAATCAACCCGGCCCTTTATCGCCAGATAAGCGCAAACCGGCGCCAGCGCCAAAGCCCCGCCGAGATAATAATGGCACAATCGCGTGAAGCGTTTGAGGAACGGATAGCCCGCGACATACGCCAGCACCGGAACGGCCAAAATAAGCGGCCAGGGATTAGAAGCCAGAAACCAAAAGCCGGAAGCCAGAAGAATGAATGCGATGCCACAAAAAATCAGCACGCCAATATAAATATCGCGCGAAAGTAGCCCGGCCGGTATCGCCCGCCGGGCCGTGCGCGGATTGATCGCATCGAACTTCGCATCAAAAAGTCGATTCGCCGCCATCGCGAAGGTGCGCGCTGTCACCATGCAGCCCAATATCAATAGGAGGATCGAAATCTTTGGCATCTCCCCTGCCGCCAGGAACATTGCCAGCAGCGCCCATGGCAAAGCAAAGAGCGTATGCGAAATCTTGATATCCGCGGCAAAGATTCGCAGCTTCTGCGACGGAGAAATCGGAAGTGCAATCGTGCTCATGCCTTAGGATCCCAGCGCTTGCTGAGCGAATGTTCCACGCCCACCAGATCAAGCAATTTTGCCGCGACGAAATCGGCGATATCAGTCACGCTGGTAGGATTCAGATAAAGGCCGGGATTGCACGGTGCGATAATTGCGCCAGCATCGGAGATGATTTTGTAATTGTTCACATCGATCGCCGACAATGGCATTTCGCGGTGCGCCAGGATCAGCTTGCGGCGTTCCTTCAATGTCACCGCCGCAGCTCGCGAAATCAGGCTGCTGCCAATTCCATGTGCCACCAGCCCCAACGTGTTGCTCGAGCACGGCACGATCACCATCCCATCATGCAAAAATGATCCCGATGCGATGGTCGCTCCGATATCATTAAAATTGTGCAATGTAATCCGATGCTCGGCTGTCCCCGCTAGCGATTCCAGATTCGGTGATTCCAGCCCCAGCTCATCATGCAGTAGTCGTCTCCCGGCTGGGGAGATGATTAGATGCACTTCCACATCAGCCGCTACTAATCCCTGAATAAAACGCTGAGCGTAGAGCGCTCCGGATGCACCGGTAATGGCAGTAACAATTCGCATATGCACATTATATCCGCTCCGGCACACACCGCGCAAGCTCGGGCGGCTAAACTTTAAATCCTCGATAGCATAGGCAAACGCCAAAAGTCATCGGGAAAACCTCCGCTCTCTCAAATCCCGCCGTGCGCATCATCTCCAACATCACCTGCGGAGAAATAAACGTATTCACCGACTCGGGTAGATATTTATACGCTCCGGTCTTATCTCCCGAAATCAACGTCGCTGTGCGCGGGAGAATCTTTCGAAAATAGAAATTGTAAAGCCCGCGCAAGGCAGCATTCGTGGGCAATCCAAATTCCAGAATAACTAGCCGTCCCCCGGGTCGGAGCACGCGATAAAATTCACGAATGGCTGCCGCGGGATCAGAGACATTGCGAATACCAAATGCGATGGAAATGACATCGGCTGATTGATCTGTAAACGGTAGCGCCAGTGCGTCGCCGTTGATAAAAGTTATCCCTCTGGCTTCTGCTTTCCTTCGCGCAATGGGAAGCATCTCGTAGGTAAAATCGAGCCCGATGAGAGGCGATTCGGATCGGTGCCCGGGTGCTCCGGCTCTACTTGATAATTGATGGAGTCGGTTATGGAAAGCGAGCGTCAGATCGCCCGTCCCGCAGGCGACATCGAGCACGCGATCCGTCGATTTTAACTCGGCCAACTTCACCGCTTTGCGACGCCAGAGCTGATCCATCCACATTGAATGCAGCCGATTGTTCAGATCGTACGATGGCGCAATCGCGGCAAACATCTTGCGCACGCGCGTGCGCTTGTCCGCAGCAGCGTGCGGGTTGCGAAGCAGCTCATCGGTCCAGGCAGTGTCTGTGGGCATCAGCAAAAATTATACGGATTCTTTGTCCGCCTGCTCGAATAAGAATGGATTTAACCACGAAGACAAGAAGCTACGAAAAAATTATTTTGTTTTTCCCCTTCGTGCCTTCGTGTCTTCGTGGTTAAATCTTTTTGTTATGCCCCAAACCCGCATCGGCATTTCCGGCTGGCGATACACACCCTGGCGCGGAACTTTTTATCCAAAAGGCCTTCCTCAGCGGGCTGAACTCGAATACGCCTCGCGCCAGCTTAATTCCATTGAAATCAATGGTTCTTTTTATGCTCTGCAAACTCCAAAAAGTTATCAGCAATGGTATCAAGCCACTCCCGATGATTTCGTCTTCTCCGTCAAAGCCCCACGTTACATCACGCATCTACGCCGGCTGAAGGAAATCGAGGAACCGCTCGCCAATTTCTTCGCTTCCGGCGTGCTGGCGTTAAACGAAAAGCTCGGCCCGATTCTCTGGCAATTTCCGCCCAGTTTTAAATTTGATCCAGATCGCTTCGCCGCTTTTTTCGCTTTGCTCCCGCACGATCTAAAAGGTGCTGCCAAAGTTGGGAAAAATTTCAACGCCAATCTCAAAACCGAACCCTATCTTACTGTGAAAGACAACCATCGCCTGAAACACGCTGTCGAAATTCGTCATGAATCTTTCCGAGATCCGGCTTTCATCAACCTGTTGCGCGAGCACAACATCGCCGGCGTCTTCGCCGATACCGCCGGCAAATGGCCCTACTTTGAAGACGTCACCGCTGATTTTATTTATTGCCGTCTTCATGGCGATGAGCAGATTTACGTTTCTGGCTATACGCCGGATGCTTTGCAATATTGGGCTAAACGCTTGAAACTATGGCGCCACGGCCAGGAACCTCCAGATGCCAACCGCTTCAATGGCCCTGCTGCATCACGCAAGCACCGCGATATCTATGTCTATTTCGATAACGACGTAAAAGTCCGCGCTCCCGTCGACGCTAAATCGCTGATGGAACTAATGAAATAACCGGAGCCCGGATGTACATCCCAGAACTGATCTGTCTTTACGATACGATTTCCACATTGAAATCCTGATCGCTCACCGGCGTGCTAGTCTGTGTGTTACTCAGATTTTTCTGCGAAAACTTTCCTTTCGAATCCGACCCGGTGATCGACTTGATATTTTCTGCCGCCACACCGAAAACGTTGCCGGCATTCGTCGCATTTACATTCCCCAGCACCACGGTGCCAATGTATTGCCCTTCAATGATCGAAGAGCTAAATGCATTGGCTGCTTTGCTGGTCACCGAAAACGCGGTGATCTGCCCGCCCGATCCCAGTTCAGCCGACGTCGGCGGGAAAGCATCAGCGACACTGACACTCGCGGCCAGCGTGCTTGCTGTCGCCGTGCCCACGCTCATCTTTTTCACGCTGGTAAGCTCGAACAGTGAATTGCTCCACGCACCCTTGATCGCGACCGTTCCCACAATGCCTGCCGAAAGCGCTGCCTGGAAATTTCCCTTGATGTTCATCGAAGAGAGCCCATTGACGCTCAGCAAATCTGCCGTGCTATCGGTGTTAAGCCACTGATTAGCATTGAAGCTGGAAATCGATCCCGAATCAGTGATCTCGCTGTCCTGAATATTTCCCAGTGTGATTTTCGGTGCAACTGCTCCACTGAGATTCAGCGTGCCATTGGTCAGATTTCCTGCCTTGATCGTCTTTTCTCCGCTGGTGGTGATCGTGGCGCTGGAGAGATTTCCGATCGTGATCGCCCCAGCAGTTCCAGTCGTGGTCACGTATGGCGCCAAGGTGGTCGCGGACGATTGTGCGAGGCTGACACCCTTAGCCGAGATCGCCTTGAGTGAGCCGTTTACATCAATGAAATCCAGTGTGGTTGATTTGGTGGTGATGGTCAGCGTCGTCTTGGCGGTTGTGCCGTCCAGCACGATTCCCACCGCATTCACTCCCGTCACCGCTCCGCCGCTGGGGAAAATGATATTCCCTATAAACGACGCGGAAACGTTAGAGACTTTCACCGTCACCTTGTTCCCCGCTGCATCGATATAGGTCGCCCCCTTCTTCGGATTAATTGAGACTTCATTAAACGAAGGCGTCAGCAGCGTCACCGTCGAAGAGGCTGCCGCTGAATCCACGCTCACCAACGAATCGCTCGAGCTGATCGATAGCGTAAAAGTTTTCCCTGCATTGGAGCGTACCGTTGCGTTGATCGGAACGCTGATCGTCGCCGTGGTTTGGCCCGGCTGGAAGGTCAGCGTGCCACTGGTTGCCGTGTAATCTGTCCCAGCCGTTGCCGTGCCGTCAGTAGTGGCATAATCGACGGTCAGCGTCTGCGTGGAGGCATTGGCCAGCGTTACCGTGTACGCTGCGCTGGTCGCATTGATGCTGGGTGATACATTCAGCGTTGCTGGGCTCAGCGAAGCGCCCACGACATCCGCGATCGTGCCGGTGGCCGAGCTATCCGCAAGCGTCACTTCGCTGGTGGACTGCGAATCGACGGTCAAATTCACGCCAAACGTGCGATCTCCATTCGCGACCGATCCCAGCACGGTTACCGTCAGCGGTGTTTCCGGCGTGGTCGATCCGGAATCAAAAATCAAAACACCCGACGCCGCCGTGTAATCCG
Organism: Tepidisphaeraceae bacterium; assembly: GCA_036490535.1. GTDB lineage: Bacteria > Planctomycetota > Phycisphaerae > Tepidisphaerales > Tepidisphaeraceae > DASXDR01. Next base: position 78,697 of record DASXDR010000030.1, read on the forward strand.
TGCCAGCAATCGCGGTCCCATCCACCGTGGTGTAATCCACATATACGGCTTCTGCCGGCGCCACACTGAGCGTCACCGGGAAAGTGATGGTCTGATCGCTCGACGAGCGCGCAATCTCTTCGTCCGTGATCGACGCTGCTGTGGTATCGGTATTCTGAATCGTCATCGCAGCATTCGCCGGCGAGCCAATCGTGTAGCTGGCCCCCTGCGTCAACGTCACCGTCAAATTCGTATCCGGATCAACCGATTGATCATCAATCGGCTGCACATCAATCGTCGCCGAGGATTGGCCAGCGGGGATGGTGACCGTTCCGCTGAGCGCCGTGTAATTCGTTCCCGCCGCCGCCGTCCCACCCACCGTATAAGAAACTGTCATCGGCAGCGCAAAGCCGTTATTGAGTGCATCAGTCCGCGAGACTACGAACTGTGCCGGTGTGGTCGAATTCTCCGGTACGCTGCTGCTCGAAGCTGTAATCGAAGCCGCCCCCTGAATTTCCACGATTTCAGTTCCCAACGAGGTCGATGCCGCGTAATTTCCGCTGTTATCGGCAATCTGGTTCGGCTCCAGCGTGAACGTATAGGTCCCGTTGTCCGCAGCAGTCCAAGAACTATCCGGCGACGAAATCTGATACACCGCTGCGTACGGATCATATTGCGGATTCGAGCTGACATTGGCATCGGACTTGGAAATATAAGACGCCAGTTGGCTGTAGCCGTTCGGGCCGGTCACCAGAATGTTGGTTGAATTAAAATCATTGAGATACAAATCCTGGTTATCCGAATAAGTAACTGTGAATTGATAATTCGTCGACGACCCTAAAATCGGATTGAACGCCGCCGATGCCGTGGGAGCAATCGTGTCCGGCTCGTTAATCGTGATCGTTTGCCCCGTTTCAAAGACTGCTGACGTATCGTCCAGCGTGTCGACGATATTCCCATCTTCTTCCCATAACGCCGTCACTGTCCCGCCGCCGCTGGGCTGTGGGCGCGGGAGGAATTCCAACTGTGTTGGAGGACCACTCACTACCGAGGTCACCGTGAAGGTGGTGGTGGCTATTTCCTGCTCCTGACCCGCATCGGCTGATCCTTCACCCAACAGATTCGAAGGCGGCGCCGCTGAACTATCTCCACCCAGTGTCACCGAGGGATGAAAGAACTCTCCTGCATCCAGCGTACTCGTGGAAGTCGTGCCAATATCCGTATTGCCATTGGCATCGGTGTATGTAACGCCCGGGCCCGCCTGATATGTAGTGGAATCAAAGTGGGGGATGAGCGTGGGTATTGAGAAGTTTCCTTCCACTGCTCCGAAATAGCCGCCAGTTCGCAGGTTCGATGCGATCAGCGATCCGAACATCTCATCCAGAAAATCATCGCTCCCCGTCGTATTGGTCCCATGAATGACCGCCCAGACTTCGATTGCATAGGTATCCCCCGCCTTGGGATTGGAGATCGTGTATTGATTAATGATGCTGCTCGGATCGTTGTTGGCGGCATTCCCCACATCGATCCGCAGATCAACCGCCAGCGATAACAATCGGCGGCTTTCCAGCGATTCACTGATAACAACTTGATTATTGCGACGGCGGGAACGGCCTTGTCGGGGCATTCTTTGCTCCTGCAGGTTAGAGAAACACTTCATCCAAAAAACTACCGCCCCATCTACAGTTATATCAACCCTTCCCCAATCTCAATCTGATTATTCGAGGCCTTTTCGCCAAGTCAATAGGATCACATTCTCAATCCCAAATCTTCACCGACTGCGGCGCGCTGGACTAAGCTTGTCGAAGTCTTGAGTGTCACTGAAAAGCGATTCCTCTTATCCCAGCAAATTCTGATTCTGCACCGCCGACCCCAGGCTTAACAGGCCATAATCATCTGCATTAATCTGTGAGTCATAATTAAAATCGCCATTATACCAATACACAGTCGGCGGAGCTTGATTGTTCTGTTGTGCCTGCTGCTGTGTCGCTTGCGCGAGCATTAACAAACTCAAATCATCCGCATTGACCGTTCCATCCAAATTGGCATCGCCATCAGCGGTGTAACGCACCACGATAGCTTGCGAAGAGAAGCTCACCCCATTAACGCTGCTGTAAGAAAGCGATGTCGCAGGGGCGAATCCGACCGAGTAACCGAGCGTGGTGGCAGCAACACTGCTGATAATTCCCGAGCCATCCCATGCGCCATTATCCATTCCACTGGAGATATCGGCTTGCAGATCATCAGACGACGCGCCGTACACCACCAAAGCATTGTCCGCGATATCAAGGTATCCATTGCCATTGAATTGCAGGCTTTGAGTTTCCAGAGCAATGGTTCCTCCGGGGGCAAGGCTAACGCTGGCATTGTCGTATAGATTGAGCGCAGCAAGGTGCTGATCTGAAGAAAAGGTGAGGTGCGCGCTATCAAACAGGTCAACCGTGAGCGCGGAAGTAGTAGCTCCCAAATCAGTTGAGACATTCAGCGTACCCGAACTCAGCAGCAGCGTGTCAGAGCCGCTGCCGCCGTTATAAGTCAGAGGCACGCCCAAGGGTGTATTGATGCTCAACGAATCATTGCCGGAGGTGCCGATGAATTCGACTCCGGTGAGACCCGTGGGAGAGTATTGCAGGCTCGACGAGCCGTTATACAAATTCAAATTCGCGCCGGATTTGCCGAGCGAGATCGATGGATAGCTGCTCGTGGCGTTGATAACCAGTTCCTCGTTGGAATTGATATAGGCGAATGGATCGACGACGGTAAATGTTCCCAGCGACCCGCCAGTCGCATACCCCCCGCCGACGTCGGCGACCTGATTGTTATTCAGCGCAATGGTGTAGGTCCCATTAGCAAGAACATTCCACGCGCCATTGGGAGCAGCGATTTCATAGGTAGCGCTGCGCTGATTTCCATTGCCAGGTTGGCTTTGCGAAATGAACGCGGCATTCTGTGAATATCCGTTTGGACCGGTTACGGTGATGTCATTGTTATCGAATGTCGTGGTATCTACCTGTGCTTGAGAATCATTTGGATTGGTATAAGAAATCGAAAAATCAAACACGCTGGCACCTAAAGAAGTCGACTGAGAATAGAATGTGGCGGTTGGAGTCGGCTGTCCGATGGTGAACGACCACGCCGAGCCGTTTGTGAAACCAACAGAACTCTTGGCCTGCACATACCAGCTATAAGTTCCCGGCGACAACGTGCCTGGGGTGTATGATGTCGTCGTCAAACTCGACGCTGCCAGAGAATTGTTGATGTAAACACTATACGTCGTGGCGCCCGTCGAAGCATTCCAAGTCAGGGTAGGCGTAAGATACGAGGTCGAATTATTTGCTGGGGAACTATTGGTCGGCGCAACCGGATCTGAAAGGGTGAAAGACCATGATGAGCCGTTCGTAGTCCCATCGACATTAACCGCTTGGACATACCAGCTATATGTTCCTGCGCTCAATGAGCTGCTTGTGGCATACGAGGTGCTGGTTATGCCACTGGCAACTTCGGAATTATTCAGAAAAATATTGAACGTTGCCGCGGTAGGGTCGCTATTCCAAGTCAATGTTGGCGGAGCATACACCGTGGAATTATTCGTCGGCGAACTATTCACTGGCGCAACCGGCGCCGCAGCCACTCCGAGCAAAGAAGTCTGATTAACCCAGCCGGTCACCCCATTGCTGAAGGAAATATCAAAATACCACGCGTCATTGTAGTACGTCGGATAACTCACCACGGTCCCCTTGGTACCCGAGGCAACGGTTATGGATGTGCTGCCACTGGGGGACGAACCCTGTATCGCCTTGACGCTTGCGGTGGACTGGACCGTTGAGCCGTTTAAGAAACGGCCTTCACCGACGATCAGGTTGCGTAGCTCATTCGCATCGCCATTGAGCTGATCGGCATCTGCCTGGACGCTGGTGGGTATAGAACCCCCTGCATCTGTTGTGGGAATACTCCCCGTCTCTCCATATTGCCAGACTTCATAGGTCGTCCACGGGCTTTCATTAGAGGCGGTTGGAGCAGTCGAGCCGGGCCAGGCAAACCAGAGCGGAAAATTGGTTGCTGTCGTGCTGGAAAGGTAATCTCGTTCCCAGCTCTGATACGTGTAAACGATGGGTTTGAGCGTGAAGCCCGCGGCAGCACCGTCAGCTTCTAATTCCGTTGCCCAACTGGCGATCCAACTGTCCTCGTTGCCGGTTTGATATTTCTCCGCGTCCAGCATGGGCTGAAGCGTCAACCCATCACCGCTGATGGTGCTTTTAATTTCCTTCCAAAAATAGTCTGCCTCGGTGACGGGATTGACGCCAAAGTCAGCAAAATCATACGATCCGATGGCTATTCCCTGAGCTTTAGCTTGCGTAATGTTGTAACTGTAATACGGGTCGATATAGTAATTCCCCTGCGTTGCTTTCTCATACGCAAAGGTGTACCCAGCCGCCTTGATGGAGGCCCAATTCATATCATACTGATAGCCAGCCGCATCAAGCCCCATCAAATTGGCTAACAATCGGCGAGTTTCCAGAATTTCAATGGGATCTGAACAAAGTAGGGAACATCTGCGCATGGTGCATAATCTCCGGTGCGATATTCAAATATGCGTCCTTAAGTGCCCTAAGGCAAGCAAATTATCGAGTTAGCAAAGAATCCGCAAAATTATTATAGGACGTAGCGTTTTTGACGTGTAGGGATATTTTTATTCGACCCATCAACCCGACGGAGCCGGAGCGGCTACACTCTCCTCCCAAGCCGACCACTCCCCTGGCTCTCCGTGACGAATAAATACCCTGGGAATCGCCCCTGCGCTTCGCCCCTTGCTAATTTTGTGTTGCACAGGTGAGAATCCCGAGCCATGGCACGTTTGAGAGAAGTCGGCACAATTATCAAAAAAGTTGGCTTCTGGAAATTCATCTGGCGAGTCTATCAGCGGATGAACCAGAATAATCTGCTCATCTGGGCTTGCGCCTTGGCTTATTCTTGGCTATTTTCGGTGTTTCCGTTTCTTATCTTCCTGCTGACGCTGGTTCCATATTTACCCGTCAAGCTCAAAGCTGGCACTGAGAATAGAATAAAATACGTAATTATGCAGTTACCACCCAGGGCTTCGGAAACCGTCTGGGGAAGTGTCTCGCAAATGGTGCACCGGCTCTTGCATGAACCGCCGCGAGGACTGTTCAGCACCGGGCTCATCGTGATGATCTGGGCCGCCAGCAGTGGCATGTCCATGACTATGCAGGCACTAGACCGCTGTCAGGGAGAATCAACATGCCGTCCTTATTACAGACAACGCGCCCTGGCAATCCTGCTAACGATTATTGAGGTAGCCTTATTTCTCTGTGTCCTGATTCTCTTGCCAGTAGGAACCCTCTTGCTGGAGCACATTCAACAGGTGTTAAAATATACCAGCAGTAATTCAGCAGTAGTAAACGGAAACGGATTCTTATCCGTTCACGGCGCCGTCTTCATTTTTCTCGTGCAGATCCTGCGATTCATCATGGCCCTGGCGCTGCTGTTTTCAGCAACGGCACTGATTTATTATTTCGGCCCCAGCGTGCGGCGAAAATTCCATTGGATCACCCCCGGAGGATTGTTCACGATTACCGTCTGGCTCGTGTTGGGGGAGTTGTTTCGCTTTTACGTAAATCATTTCGGCAAAGGATATCAGATGTACGGAGCGTTGGGCGGCGTCGCGATCCTGCTGTTATTCTTTTATATCGATGCGGCCGTGCTGCTGATCGGCGCGGAGATTAATTACACCCTCGATAGCGGCGGAGCGGAACCCAAAACATCGGCCTTGGGCGGCGGAGACAAGAAATGATGAATTTGCCGGATGAACTCCATCCTGTTTTACTGCGGATCGCCTTGAATGTAATTCGCGCGTCGTTGCGGGGCGAAAGATACAATCCGGCGAGTGAAGTTAATCCATTATTGATGCAGCCAGCAGGATGTTTTGTTTCGCTACACGATAACACCACCCATCAACTTCGCGGTTGCATCGGCTCGCTCGATGCCAGCCGGCCATTGCTGCATGCTATAATCGGCTCAGCGGCGTCGGTGCTCGAGGATCCGCGTTTCGGACATTTTCCGGTGACGCTGGCGGAGTTGCCGCAGTTGGAACTCGAATTGTCTGCGCTCTCACCGCTCCAGCCTGCCGAAAATCCACTGGCGTTCGATCCTCAAACCGAAGGGCTATATCTCACCATCGCCGGGCGCTCGGGGTGTTTTCTACCGCAGGTGGCAAAAGACACAGGCTGGGGCCGCGAGCAGTTATTAACCCGATTGTGCACGGAGAAAATGGGCCTGCCCGCCATCGCCTGGAAAATGCCCGAAGCGAAATTGCAAACATTCACTGCCATGGTGATTGGGCCAAAGCCGATCAGTGAGATATAAAATCACAATTCAATGAACCGTCAATCGCGATCCGCCTATGGCAAAAGAAACGGCGGCTTCACCAAGCCGCTGTTCATCATGGCGATTCTCGCCTGCATCGGTCTGATTGGCATCTGGTACGATCATCCGGTTCCACAATCTGATTTGGAAATCTGGCTCTTCGCCCGGGCGCATCGCCAGGTTCTATGCGACGGCAATCCTTCGCTCGTGCAGCAATATCAAAAAAATACTGGCAAAACAATTTCCGTCGATCAGATGGTCCTCCAAGCTGAAGATGTGCGATTGCTCTCGATGTTTCTCTCCCCCTCACAGGGATTGCAAATGCCTGATGCGGTGGAAATCGAAATCAATTCGGTCGGTAAATATTTTCGTCCCCCCTTGGATCAGGTGGGTTTTTATCCTCTCAACGATTGGATCGCCCGATTGCCTGCCAACGAGCGCCCCCTCCCTTCGCGACTGGCGCCCTGGAGCAAAAGTAGAGTGGTTTTCGGCATCCCGCACGACATTAATCCTGTCGCGATCCTCTATCGCATCGATCTCTTCGTACAGGCCGGCGTCGATCTCAACACAGCGAAAACATGGAGCGAATTTCAAAAATTATGCCTCGACTATCAAGCCTATTGGTCGCGACATGGCCATCCAGAATATCGCGCAATCGAACTGCGCCGCTCGCGCCCCGACAATCTGCTCATGATGCTCATGCAACGGCATATCAATCCTTTGGATGATCAAAACCGCGTGCACATCGCCGATAAAAATGTTGCCGCTACCGTGGCGTTTTATGCCCAACTGGTCGTCGGCCCCGCAGCCATCAGCTCTGACACCCCCGCAGCCGACGTGCTCTGGACCAAATCGCTGGAGAGCGGAGCAATCGGTGCTGCCCTCTGCCCGGATTGGCGGCTCGCCGAATTGAAATCCTATTCCCCGGAACTCGCCAACAAGGTTCGCCTCATGCCTCTGCCAAAATTCCAGCCCAGCGACGCTCCCACGGCCACCTGGGGCGGCACCATGACCGGCATTCCCCGTGCCGCGAAAAATCCCGAAGCATCCTGGCGGATGATCCAGTTCCTGTATCTATCCCCCCAGGCCATCAAAGCTCGCCAGCAATTTACGGACATCCTGCCTGCGATTCCCGCCGCATGGGATGATCCGGGTTACCATCGCCCCGATCCATTTTTTGGCGGCCAGAAAATCGACGAACTCTACATCGAACTCGCTCGCCAACTGCCCGAGCGCTACGTCACCCCCTATAGCCTCATTGCCGAGCAGCAAATCTCCAGCGTAATGACCCAGGCCATTGAGCATATGCGCGATTATGGAAGTGATGGTTTGGAACCCCAATGCCAACAATGGCTCACCGCCGCCGCTACCGACCTCCAACGGCGCGTCGATTTTGGAAAATTCGATAATTAGATCGCAAGCTTGCTGATAATCAAAAATCGACTCCATTCCTTTCAAACCTTGGAGCAATTCCCGGTTCTGGCTCCAAAGAGAACGTGAAGTCGCGAAAGAAGAAACGCGAGAATGTTTTTCTGAATTTTTCGCGGCTTTTCTTCGTGCCTTCGCGATTTCGCGTTCTCTTCCTCATGCGCGACAAGTAAAAGTTGCGCTCCGTATCTTCAACTCCTTCTTACCCTTCACACTCTCACTCAATATGATTAGTGCATGCCCTCACCCGATTCATCTTCACCGCGCGCTCACGGCGTGGTCGTCGCCATTGAACGCGATGGCAAATTCCTATGCATCCGCCGCGCCAAAAATCTCCCGCGCGCCCCCGGTAAAGTCTGCTTCCCCGGCGGCATGATCGAGCCCGGTGAAAGCCAGGAGCAAGCCGTCATCCGTGAAATGAAAGAAGAACTCGGCATCGACGTCGAACCCATCCGCCAATGCTGGCGCCACGATCTTCCCAACAAACATCTCACCCTCTGGGGCTGGATCGCCAATTGGACCACTGGCCAAATCACCCCCGCGATCGCCGAAGTCGAAGAATCCTTCTGGCTCACCCCAGACGAAATCTGCTCTCACCCCGACGCCATCGATACCAATCCCCTCTTCGTCCGATGCCTGTTGCAGAACAAAAAATGAACACCAGAATTGCGCCACGCCGTAGCGCCGCTGCGGGATAATTCCTGGAAAGCCCTCGACTATCTTGCCTCATCTGCCCCAAACCGCTAAAACCTCTTCCATGTCGGCTAATTCGCCTGACAATACTGATAAAAAGCTGAGCGAACTGCGAGTAAAGATTGACACGCTGGATGAAAAAATCGTCGAGCTGCTCAATGCCCGCGCCCAGGTCGTCGTGGAAGTCGGCAAAGTAAAACAAACCAGCAACACCCCTATCTACGCTCCCGATCGCGAAAAAGCTGTCCTCGATAAAGTCCGCAAGCTAAACCACGGCCCCCTGCCCGACCGCTGCCTTGAAGCCGTCTACCGCGAACTCATGAGCGGCTCATTCGCCCTCGAAAAACCCCTGAAAATTGGCTATCTCGGTCCTGCTGGCACCTTCTCCCATGCGGCCTCGATCCGCAAGTTCGGCTCCTCTGTCGATTACGTCAGCGTCTCCGATATCCCCGCTGTGTTCGAAGAAGTGGTGCGCGGCCATGTCGATTACGGGCTGGTCCCCGTCGAAAATTCCATCGGCGGCGGAATCGTCGAAACCCTCGACGCCTTTCTGAACTCTTCCGCCAAAATCTGCGCCGAAGTGCTCATCAACGTTCACCACAACCTCTCGGCGAAGGAACCCTGGGAAAAAATCAAAAAAATCTGCTCCAAGGCCGAAGTCTTCAGCCAGTGCCGCAATTGGCTCAGCACCACCGCTAAAGACCGCGCGCAAATGCCGGTCGAAAGCACCACCACGGCTGCGGAGATGGCCAGCAAAACTCCTGGCATCGCCGCCATCTGTTCGCGCGAAGCCGCCGAAATCTACGGCCTGCATCTGCTCTTCGAAAATATCGAGGACAATCCCGACAACATCACGCGCTTTTTCGTCATCGGCCGCGAAGGTGCCCGCCGCAGTGGCGACGACAAAACCGCCATCATGTTTACCACCGCCCACAAACCTGGCGCCCTTGCTGAGGTGCTGGATGTCTTCAAGGAAAACGGCATCAATCTCACCGACATCGAAAAACGCCCCAGCAAAAAGGTGAACTGGGAATATTGCTTTTTCATCGACGCCCAGGGCCATTCCGACGAAGCCGCCATGCAAAAAGCCATTGAGCAGGCGAGAAAACATTGCCTCCAATTAACCGTCCTGGGTTCCTACCCCCGCGGCGCGGAGGTGCTGTGAAGCTTCCGCGAACTTCCTCTCCTGTGCGACTTCGTCATCGAAAATCGATCTTAATCATCTTCCTCGCCATGGGTGTGAGCGGCTGCAAGCAAATGCATCACGGCCGTCACAAACACCAGGTCGAACCGTCCACTCAATCCATCACCACCCAACCCAGCGCCACCGCCAGCACCCAGCCCGCATTGGCTGAACAACCTGCCTCGCCTGAAATCGTGCAACAGAAAACGCAGGCCTACATGGAGTCTTTGCAGCACATCCTGGCGGCGACGCAGCCTGCTCCGCAACCTCAGCCGTCCGCACCCACCCCCACACCGTCGCCGCCTCCCCCTGCTCCTACGATATTGCAACCTGAGCCTTCCCCGCCACCGCCGGCAGTGGATGTTTCTGTCGGCGCAGCGTCTCCCACGACACAATCCGCCGGCATGAACGGAGCAACTTCCTCGCTTACGCAGCACATCGATCAGCAGGCCCATGATCAGCCGCGTGATATCACCTCCCAATTGGATCAGCAGCTTCTTTCTTTCCTCCGCGACCAACCCGTGCCGGATGAGGCAGCGCTCTCGCAACTCCCCGCCAACGATCGCGATGTGCTCTCAGCGCTCATGGATGGCCTCTCCAACTATCGCGACATCGTTCGCTCCGATCCCACGGCGACCACCACCAAAAAAATTCAGCCGCTGCTGGATATGTCTGACCGCCTCCACGCCGCTGCTGATCTGAATATCCCCACTATTGCCCTTTGCTCGTCGGTGCGCGGGTTCGGCGATTTCGATACGATGCCGACGGACAGCCTCCCCGCAGGCCAGCCCATCCGCGCTGTCATCTATTGCCAGGTTTCCAATTTTGCCAGCCAGTTAACCAGCCAGATGTGGACTACAAAACTAACCGAGCGATTGAATTTGTATTCTGAATCCAATGGCAAATCGGTGTGGAATCAATCCGCAAAACCAATCACCGATCAGTGCAAACAACGCCGCCATGATTTCTATTGCGTTGAAATGATCGAACTTCCCAGCAATCTTGCACCCGGGCAATACGTTCTGACCGCGACGCTGGAAGATCAGATCGCCAATAAACTCACACAGGCGACGCTTCCTATTTCGATCAAATAAAAAACCCACGGATGAGTATCCGTGGGCCTTAATCCTATTACAAAAAAACTTGTTTACTGATTTACCTTCTGATTCAGCAGTGGGAATTGGCGACCTTCCTGCTCGCGCTGCACGATGATCGTGGGCCGCACGAGGATCAACAGGACCTGCTCGCCCTTGGCGGTGGCCTTGTTTGTGAACAAACGCTTGAGGAACGGAATCTTCGACAGGACAGGTGTCCCTTCTTCGCGCTGATCTTCGGCAGCGATGGTTTCGCCGCCAAGCAACAACGTACCGCCATCAGGCACGCTGACGATCGTGTGCAGATCGGTAACACCTACCGTCGGCAATTGAATGTCCGCGGTCGGTGTCGCACCGCCGCCCGTCAAACCGCCCGTGGTAGCCACGCCGGTCTGGAATGGGAAGCTCACGAGAGAGATCAGGTTGCTGATCTGCGGATGCAGATTCATTGTTACATATTTGTGATCCGGCGTGACTGTAGGCGTCACATCGAGCACTGGCCCGGTCGGAATAATCGACGGCTGCGGCTGGAATGCCGCGACGTTGGCTGCAGTCACTGCAATGAGATTTCCTACATACGCTTGCTGCGTCTGTACTGCAATGTACGCTTCCTGATTATCAAACACGGTAATCCGCGGCGCGGTAACCGTGCTGCTGGTTTCCGTAGCCTGCGTAGCTTGCAGCAGTAAATTCACCTGGAAATCGCTCAGATATGCAGCCGCACCGGTACCGGAGGCAACTGCTAATGGGGAGCCCAATGTGGTGCCTTGAATATTGCTCAAGCCGCCAAGGCTAAGCGATCCTGGTACGCCCGTGCTGACACCATTCGTGAATGTCGAATCGGTCGTGTTAACTTGAATAGGCGCCCAGACACCCGTGCCTGGCACATGCTGAAGGACACCGTTAACCGTCTGCGCCTGCGCTGGATTTTGCGTGTTGAATACAAACCCGAGATCCAGACCCACCGCATCCAGGAAGTTGCGCGTTACCGTGAGGAAGCGGGCTTCAATATTAACCTGAATGCCCTGATTCTCGCGCATGTGCGAGAGCAACGCAGCAATAGCCTCCTGATTTTCCGGAGTCTGCTGGACGATCAACTGATCCTGACCGGGGATTTGCGTGATGGTGCCTTTGCCGTTCCCGGTGACTTTCCAGCTCGTGGGATCAACCGAATCCTGAATCGCTTGGGCGACCGCCTGGCTGATCTTTTCGCGCTGCTGTTCGAGTTCCTGCGGGTTGGGCTGGCCTGAGGCCTGCAAAGCGCTCTGTTGGCTGCCGCCGCCCACCGTTGCTGCCTGCGTGTTGGCAATATTGATGAAGGGAACGTTCTGGAAGTTTTCGTGCTGCACGAGCAGGTCGGAGATATCGTAAACACGAATCACCGTATCTGCTTCCAGCTCATCAGCGGTGGAGATCGTGATCAGGCCCTTGGCCACCTTGAAACCGATCTTCGCATTGGCGCTTCCGAGATCACCCAGCGCACTGGTCAAAGCCGTGCGGAATGTCACATTGTGGAACTGCTCATTCACTGGCGTGGTCTTATCCACCGACACCGTGCTCAGCGCGTTCCAGTTGACATAAATATTCGCGCCCGTGGTGTTCTGGAAGAATTTAATCACATCGCCAAACGGCGTGCCTTCAAATCGCACTTCCGGAATCTGGCGATCCAGGATCTGATTGACCGCGCGATCCTCGGCATCGATCCCTTGACCTTCGGCCACTTCCTGATCGCGGGCTGAGCTGATGTCCGGCCAATTATCTGGATAGCGCACGATATCGTCGTACGGAATCGTCTCTTCTTCGGCATGATTCAACTGGTGGGCAAAATTCGCATTAAACTCTTCGCGATACGTGCGCTGCTCCAGGATAATCAGCTTATCCTGAACCAGCGGCTTGACGCCCAACGCATAATCGTTGTTCGGATCGAGCGTCAAAATCTGATTTAAAATATTGATCGCTTCTTCGTATTTGCCTTCTTCAACAGAACGGCGGGCGGCTTTGATCAAATCCGCAATCGTCTGCTGGCGGGAAATCGCGGTTTCCTGCATCTGCCGGCGCTGCTGTGCTTCGGCTTCTTTCTGGGCGCGATCACGTTCTTCGACATCGGCTTGCTGACGCGTGCGGATTAGAGTCTGCTCAGTCGATTCGATGGTCGAATTGAAATCGCGCATCTCATCGGCTGAGAAGATGGTCGGATCCTGGTCGCGAGCGGCTCGCGCATTGGCCAGGGATGTTTCGGCTTGAGCAAAATGATGGGCTGCGATGGCATCCTGAGCATTTTGTATTGCGCTTCGTAATGCATACTGAATGCTCTGCCGGCGCTCATTGATGATCTGTTCCTGCTGATTCATCAGCGAAGAGGGAACGGAAGCTCGGCCAGTGAGCGTTTGGACCTGGCCACGCCCAGCGACGGCGGCTTGATTGTTCGGATCTAATTCAGCAGCGCGAGTGTAAAGGCTGAGGGCATCGGCGAGGCGATTTTCGTTCTGTGCTTCGCGGGCCTGATCGACCAATTGCGAAGCTTGATAGACGCGTTCCTGCTGGCGGACTTGTTCGAGCTTGGCGGTATCGGTGAGCGCTTGCTGAGCGGGCGAAGCAGTTGGAGCGGGAGCGCTGGGTTGAACAACCGGGGGTGGCGCTTCGGGAGCAGGAGTTTCGGCAACGGGAGCGGGCGCCGGTGCAGGCGCTGGAGCGGGTTGCTCGGAAGGAGCGGGAGTTGCGACGGCTTCCTGGGCCGGTGCGGGAGCAGGAGTCGGAGTGGGTTGAGCGGTGGCAACGGGAGCGGATTCTTCGGCGGGTTGGGTTGCCGGGGCCGGCTGGTTGGCTTCGGCCATTTCTTTGGCGCGGCGGCGCTCGGCGGTGGTCATCTCACGTTCGGCGTCGGCGTTTTCCTTTTTGTCCATGGCCGCGATCAGGTGCGCGGGGGACTCTTCGAACATGCCGACGTGGTAGCCGAGTTCCTGGGCCTTGGTCAGATCGCGACGGGAAGCGATCCAGTCGCCGGTTTTATATTCGTGACGGCCACGAGCGTAATAATCTTTGGCCGACATTTCCGGAGCGGCAGGAGCAGCAGGTGCTGCCGGAGGATTTGCAGGTGCTTCCGCGGCGGGGGCTGCATTTGCTTCCGGCGCGGGAGCGGCTGGGGCAGCATTGGCATCTGCCGTGGGGGCGGCAGGCGCTGCGGGCGGATTGGTCTTAGCTAATTTGGCATCAATATGGTGCAGGTATTCATCCGGCGACCACTGGAACATATGGGAGCGGTAGCCATGAGATTTTAAGGTTTGGAATTTATCGCGAGCGGATTCGAGATTGCCCGACTTGTAATCGCCAACCGCTTGTTCATAGAGATGCCCATCGGCGCCGGCAGCGGTTTTGCGCTCGGACTCAGCCAGAGCGATTTTTTCGACTGCCTTTTGATGCGTGCCGGGATCAACATACGAGTTGGAAGCGGCAGCACGATAATGAGCCAAGGCATCAGCCGTATTGCCAGCGGCCAGAGCAGCTTCGCCGGCATCGTAATCGGCGCGGGCCTTCTGGCGGGCGTCGGCGGCTTTTTGCGCTTTGCCTAAATCGCTGTCGTATTTCTTCTGGTCGGATGCGGACAGATTGCCGCGATCGACTTGCTTGAGCGTCGTCAGCGACTCTTCATATTCGTGGCGTGATAGTTGCTCATGCCCCTGTTGAAGAAGATCCTGACTGGATGCAGGCTGAACATCCTGCGCGTAAAGCTTGGCCAGCTCAACAACCCCTGCGGGAAGCGCCACGGCGACGGCAACGCTCATGACAGCGAGCCGGCGGCGGCGTGATGGTTTAGCCGTGCGGGATGGTGATTGGACCGAAGGCTTCCCAAAGCGCCCGAAGAACATCGCGTTGCTCCTTCGCGGAAATTTCTATTTCTCGTTCCGCTTAATCTGCCGCTGCCCCCCACTATTGGCGGAGCATGCGGAAAAACTTACTACGACTTTCCTTGCCCAACGCCAGAGCCGTTTCGCGGAGAGAAACTCATTTTGAGATTCATGGTCCAAACCTCTCCCGGATGTACGTCCCTGATGTCGACTTCCTCCTGCCTATACGCACTGAAGCGGGCGGAAGTTTAAGCGAACCGTAAATGACTTGCAAATAAAGTTCAAGGAAAAATTTAAGAGAACAATGAATGGTGAACCCTGAACGCCGAAAGTTGAACAAGGAGGGGGTTTGAGTCATCGCTTGATGAGTGAGCGGAAACGCTTCTACGTGCGGGGTGATTTGGTTATCGGTCGTGGAGTTAAAGAGGCTGAAGCAAATTATGCGTGGGAGATTTCGAAATCGCGGTGTTTGGCCTTTTAGTGCCGGCGGAGACGGCGTGCGTTCAACAACAGGCCCAGGCCGGCTATGCCTGCTAAACTTGCTGGCTCGGGGACCAGATTATTGATTTGTGCAGTTGTCGCGTTGGGGCCGGCGGTTTCCAGGGCGGAAATCTGCGCGGCGGTCAATGCTTGTGAATAAATCCGCAAGTCATCGGTGGATCCATTGAAATCAGGATCGGCATAGGCGTCGCCACCGCCGATTCCATCGTATGAGCCATTCGTCGCAGCCTGGAAGCTGAAACCGGTTCCAACATTCCCTGAAGCGAGTAGCGTCCCGTCGTTATACATCGATGCGATGCCGGTTGATGAGACGTAGGTGAGCACGATTTGCAACTCGGTGCCAAAATTGCCGTTCACTTTGAAGGCTGTCCCTGGAGCATTGACGTTTACTTCTGTCCCCGCACCCGCATTGGTGACGCTGGGCTGGTCAAAATCAGCGGTGGTCCCGGTGCCGTTGCGATTGGGATTCAGAAGAATGAAATTGGAAGTGGATGTCGAGAAGCTGAATATGGAGGTGTAAGCGGTTTCGGAGCCGGCCTGCGTGAGCCAATCTTCGATGGAGAAATCGCCTGTGATGCCAGTGCCCACACTGGATGGTAAGGAAAGAAAATCCGTGGCGTTGGCGTTGGTGGTATTCAGGGCAGTGGATGAAAAGCTGGCTGTTCCGCCGGGGTTATTCAAAGTTCCGTTGGCCGTGCCCACCGAATCGTTGCCATTACCGTTTAATGAGTAGCGGTGAACGAGCGCCGCGTTGGCGGATGCCAAGGGTAGCAAGGCACTGATAGTGAGCAAAGGAAATAATTTCCGCGCATTTTTCGAAATGGTCATGTCGTCTTCTCCCAAAAGCCGTGGGAATTGTCTCACAAAAAATGCGAAAATCAATATAAATTGTGCTTTTATCCGGTATCTTTTGCTCCGTCCTTACCGAATATCTCCAATTTTTCTGTCTTATCAAATATTCCTTAGCGATTATGAGGAAGTGTCCGCAAAGGAATATTGAATTTGCGAAATCCAGAGCGTTGATTTTTTCACCCGAACGCGGTTTTGCGGGTACAATTAGTTGCCATGACGATCGCTGCCCGACATTTCGAGACGAGTAGCTCGGCGACTTCTCCGATACGAGTGCAGCCAACTCCTCCGCGGCCTAAATACTGGACGAAAGAGGAATATAACGCTCTCGTGGATCAGGGGGTGTTTGCGGGGCAGCACTTCTACCTTTTTCGCGGAGGACTAATCGAAATGGCACCGATGGGAAATCCGCATGCGGTTTGCGTGATGAAAAGCACGTCGATTTTATTCAAGTTGTTTCCGACCGAGAATTATTTTCTTCGCGTGCAATTGCCCTTCGATGCGCCAGGCGACTCAGTTCCTGAGCCGGATTTTGCGATTTGTACCAATGATCAGGCATTCGTAAAGCCCCATCCGAAAGCGGCCGCGTTAATCATAGAGGTCAGCGACAGCTCGATTGAGCATGACCGGGAAAAAGCGTTGGAATATGCGGCGGCGGGGGTGGAAGAATATTGGATTGTGGATTTGGCGGATCGGTGCGTGGAGATTTATCGCAATGCAGTGTCGGACCGGTCGGCGGTGCTGGGGTTTCGGTATCCGCCGCCGACGGTGGCGAAGGATACAGAAAGTGTTTCTCCACTGGCACTGGGCGGTGCGAGCGTGCAAGTGGCGGATTTGCTTCCTTAGGATTTCCAAATTTGAGCGCGGCGCTTCGCACCGCCGCTAAATATTGGCGGGGGTGATTCGATTCATACAGGAAGAACTTTGCGAAGTCGGTCAATGATGGGCGGTAATAATTCCAAGGTGCGGGCAATTTCATTATCAGTTGTGTAGCGCGAGAGGCTGAAGCGGATGGCGCCGTGGGCGATTTTGGGGTCGAGGTGCATGGCTTGAAGAACAGGGGAGGGTTCGAGGGAGCCGCTGGAGCAGGCGGCGCCGGCGGAGGCACAGACCCCCTGCTCGCTGAGCAATAATAAAATGGCTTCAGCTTCGAGGCGGGCGAAGGAAATATTGGTGGTGTTGGGAACGCGGATCTTCGAGTCGCCGTTGGCGAATGTTTGATCGATGCGTTGGAGAATTTCAGATTCGAGGCGGTCGCGCTGAGCAGCGATGCGGGGCATTTCGGAGAAATGGTCCAGGGCGAGTTCGGCGGCTTTGCCGGAACCGACGATTGCCGGGACGTTTTCCGTGCCGCCGCGGCGGTTGCGTTCCTGGGGGCCGCCGAGAATGAGGGGGCGGAAGCGGGTGCCGCGTTTGACGATCAGGACGCCAACACCTTTCGGTCCATGAAATTTATGCGGGGCGCAGGTGAGGATCTCAATGGGGAAGTTGGAAAGATTAACGGGAAGCTTGCCGACGACCTGCGTGGCATCGCAATGCAGGGGGACTTTTTTAGACTGGCAAAGCGCCGCGATTTTTTCGATTGGGAAAATCACGCCGGTTTCGTTGTTGGCCCAGAGCATTGAAACAAGGGCGGTATTATCGGACAGAGCTTCGTGGATTTGGTCGAGATTCAGATGGCCTTGGGTATCGACTTCAATGGCGATGATCTGGATGTTTTCTTTACCGAGCTGCTGGCAGAGCTCGCGCGTGGCGGAGTGTTCGACGGTAGTGGTAATGATCTGATTACGAGGCGCGCGGGCGAGAAGCAAGCCGCGGATCGCGGTGTTGCCGGCTTCAGTTCCGCCGCCTGTGAAGGTGATTTCGGAATCGGGGCAGCCGAGGAGTTGGGCCATTTGCGAGCGGGCCTGATCGATGGCCTGCCGCGAGCGTTGGCCGAAGCGGTGAATGGATGAGGGATTGCCGTAAAATTCGGTAAGGAAAGGAAGCATGGCGGTGACGACTTCGTCGGCCATTTTGGTGGTGGCGTTATTGTCGAGGTAGATCAGGTCCATGGGCTTATTTTAGCACTGAAAGTTCACCACGAAGACACGAAGGCGCGAAGAAATATCAAATCTGAAATTTATAAATTTGAACTTCTTTGCGGCTTCGTGTCTTCGTGGTAAATATTTTCTGCATACAATTACACTGTGGCCATTTCTCATTTGACCATCATCTATGACGGGCAGTGCGAAGTTTGCCAATGGTCACGACGGATGCTCGAGCGGTTTGATGGGAAGAAAAAACTGGTGTTTGTGGATTTGCACGATTCGGCCGCGATGGCAGCATTTCCGCAGGTTCAGGCGAATGAAGCGATGCAACACATGATTGCGATTTCGCCGGATGGGCGGATCGAGCGCGGGTATGACGGGTTTGTCCTGATTCTGGAGAATTGGCGGTTCACTGGCTTACTGCGATGGATCATGCAATGGCGGATTTCGCGTTGGGCTGGAGGAAAAATTTACGGAATGATTGCGCGGAACCGGTATCGCATTCGGTGGCTGCCTACCTGCGGCACCAGTTGCAGCATTAAACATTAAAAGATGGTTAAAACAGAAATTATTATTCGGCCTTACCGGGATGCGGATGAAACGCAGGTCGTGACCCTGTGGGAGCGGTGCGGGCTGACTCGGCCGGTGAATAATCCGCATCGGGATATCCGTCGAAAACTCAATGTCGACCGCGAGCTGTTTCTCGTGGGCGTTCTCAACAACAAAATCGTTGCCGCGATAATGGGCGGATACGACGGGCATCGCGGTGCGGTCTATTACGTAGGCGTCGACCCGGATCATCAGCGCAAAGGATTCGGGCGAATCATCATGATGGAGTTGGAACGGCGATTGAGGGAACTGGGGTGTCCGAAATTTAATCTGCTGGTGCGCGGGGAAAATAAAAAGGTGATCGAGTTTTATCAGCGACTCGGATTTACCGTGGAAGACAATGTGCAGATGGCGAAGCGGCTTATTGATGATTCCAAGTCATGATCAGGCAGGGATAAGCTTGGCGAGGCGCTCGGCGTAGTAAGTGATAATCAGATCAGCGCCAGCGCGCTTGATGGATCGCAATGATTCCAGCATGACCCGGTCGCCGTCGATCCAATTATTTTTGGCGGCGGCTTCGATCATCGCATACTCGCCGCTGACCTGATAAGCCACGAGGGGCACGTGCGCTTCCTTGCGGACGGCGGAGATGATATCCAGATACGCCCCGGCGGGTTTGACCATGATCATGTCGGCCCCCTGCTCAATATCCATCTTGGCTTCGAGGATGGCTTCACTGACGCCGCGCATCGGGTCCATCTGGTAAGTTTTGCGGTCGCCGAATTCAGGGGCGGAGTCGGCGGCGTCGCGGAATGGGCCATAGAAGGCGCTGGCGTATTTCACGGCATAGGACAGGATCGCCGTGTCGGGGAAATTATTTTGATCCAATCCTTGGCGAAGAGCAGCGACGGTATTGTCCATCATGCCGCTGGGGGCGATGACATCGGCGCCTGCTTTGGCGTGATTGAGAGCTTGTTGGGTGAGGCGTTCGACGGTCGGGTCGTTCAGGACGGTGGATTTATCATCGCTAAGAATGCCGCAGTGGCCGTGGCTGGTGTATTCGCAGAAACAGAGATCAGTGATTGCTGCCATGGGGATTTGGCGTTTTTTGGTTTCACGCAAGAGGCGGCAGACGACGTTGTTTTCATCCAATGCTGCTGATCCAATGGCATCCTTTTGTTTGCGATCGATGACGCCGAAAACCAGGTAAGCTTTGAAGCCTTCGTCGGCGCGCTGCCTCAAAAAATCGGCCGCGATGTCAACCGACATCTGATAAACGCCGGGCATGGAAGAGACTTCGCGTTTTTCGTTTTTGCCTTCTCGTACGAAAATGGGAACGATGATGTCGCTGCGTCGAACATGGACGGTTTGGAGCATCTCGCGCAGAGGAGCGCTAAGCCGCAAGCGGCGCGGGCGGGAGTGCTTCGGGTAGGCATCATCAGTCATGCGTTCACATTATAGAGAACACCAGGCGGCTTGGCGCGGGGCGTATGAATCCTAAGCTTCACAACAATGACGGATCGAAGTAAAGCGCGAAACGGAATTTTGCTGGGCGCCGGAGGATATGTCATCTGGGGGTTGGCACCCATCTATTTTCACCAGTTTCGGGATATCCCGACCATCGTGGTGATCTGCCATCGCGTGATCTGGTCGTTTTGCATCTTCTGGCTGCTGCTCACGCTGTTGCCGGGCGCAAGGGCGCAGGTACGGGCAGCTTTGCATTGGAAAACTATCGGCGTTCTGGTGCTCAGCACCTGTTTGTTGGCAACGACATGGTTTTTCTTCGTGTATCTGATTGAGATCGGCAAGGTCATGCAAGTGTCGATGGGGTATTTCATTCTGCCGCTGATCACGTGCGCGCTGGGGATGATCTTTTTGAAAGAGCAATTGCGCAAGCTGCAATACGCAAGCGTGGGTTTAGCAGCGTGCGGAGTAACAGCGGTGATTGTTGCATCGCATCAGGTTCCGACCATGGCATTGGTGATGGCAGCATCGTTTGGGGCGTATGGATTCGTGCGGAAAATTGTGCCGGTGGGAGCGCTGGTGGGGATGGCGTTTGAGATGTCGATTATGCTACCCGCCGCGTTGATTATCGTCAGCACTCCGATGGGGCGGGCGGCGAGCGCGCATAGCACCAAAATATTTGTGCTATTGCTATGCGCAGGTTTGGTGACGGCGACGCCACTGCTGATGTTCACCAAGGCGACACGGATATTGCGATTGACTTCGCTCAGCTTTTGCCAATATGTCGGGCCAACGTGCCAATTGCTAACCGCTCTATTTTACCGTGAGCCGTTCACGCGCGTTCATGCGATCAGTTTCGGTTTCATCTGGTGCGGACTGGTGATTTACAGTGTAGATTCCTGGCGAGCAGGCAGAGACGCGGAATTGGCCGAGGCGGCGCTGGAGCCGGAATAACGAGCGATCACTGCAGAGATCAGGACGATGGCAACGCCGGGGAGGAGATAGATAGTTTGGTTTTGGAAAAATCCGAGGTAGTAGAATGGGGCGGCGAGAATTATCGGAATGATGAACAACCAGCCGGGACCGCGACGAGTTAACACTTGGCAACAAAAATATGCCGGGGCGATCAGGGCGTAAAAGCTCATGAACAACAGGTATCCGTCGACGCCATTGAGTGGAAAGTAATGTACCAGCGCACCAAAGCAGATAAATAAGACGACCGATAGAAAAACCCATTGAATTTCGCTGCGACGAGGAACAATTTGAACCGGCAAAATCGCACGGGCATGTGCTGCTACGGTAAACGCCGATTGAATAATCATGTGGCCTGCGATGATTAAGAGCGACGGCACAATCAGCGCGTAGCCTCCAAATAAAAACTGGTAGATCAATCCTGCATACCACAGCGTAAAAAGGATCATCAGCAAAAAGAAGAGACCAAATCCCAGTCCGAAGGCGATTTTCGCTCCGCTTTTGTTTGTTGCCTGGCGTGCCGTGTGGAAAGTTAAATCGAAATAGGGACAGGTTAGAAATCCGAGGCAGCAGACAGGAAAAAGCCAAAAGACGCCGCGCTGGCCAAAAGCGTTTTGTGCTTGGCTTAAATCCCAGCTGGGCACGCCCAGCTTCGCAATCACCAGCACAAATGCCAGCAACGAGATTACGTAAATGACAATGGCCAAGCCGACGGATTGTTTATCTGTGCGCACGATGGCCCATATCAGAAACGCAATGAGCAACATTGAGGCAGCGATGAGCGGATTGGTTAAGCGAACCAATACCCAGGCCGCGAAATACAAGTGGAACAGAATTGTTACGATTGAAAAAGTTACGCAAGCGGCGCGATGCTTCTGGACCATTTGGCGGCTTTGTTGCGCATCGCGTAACACCCACCCCATGGCCGCAGCACCGATGACGTTGGGAATTGCAAAAACGATCCATCCCCATAACCCAAAATCATGAATGAGCAGCACCGGCAAAAACATGCCGATGCACCAGGTCCACGAGGTGGCGAGAAATACGCCCCATGCCAGGGGATTTGGGGAAGATGGGCTTTGGGAAACTTCTGACACGCCGAGAGTGTAACGGATGGAAATAATTTAGTTAGCGGCGTGTCCGAAGGACCGCGTTGGATAGCGCACCTCAACGCGGTGCTATGCACCGCCGCTAAATATTGTTTGATGTGCTGGCGCGATTTTTTTTCATCTTGTGATGCACTTTTGGCGTGACATGAAATTCAGCGATGCATTGGCCCACGCGGCGATCGCGTTTGCCGGGCTGGGTAACTTGCTGGAGGATGTCCATGTCCAGGATGATGTTGAATTCACTGCCGGTAGCGACGAGCGATTTGAGGTCCTGGCGCGGGGTCATTTTGTAGATGGCCGGGCCGAGGCAAGGGCGGAGGAAATTGTATTCGAGGTGCTTGCAGACAACGGTATAGTCGGCGCCGCAGATGCCAAAGACATACATGCCGCCGGCGATTTCGCTGTTGGCCAGGAGTGCCCCCCCGGCCATGGCGCGGTACCAGTTGCGGTTGAAACGGGTGAAGGGGAGATAGGCGGCATAGGTATTGCCGTCCATCGCTTTCATCTTAATGCCGCTGAAGAAAGCCAGAGGCAGCCAGATGAGAGAACAGATACGGTGCCAGAAAGTGTCACGAACAGAAAGGCTGCTGATAAATGCTTCGATTTTATCCCACCAGCTTTTTTCGTGAGGGGTGATTTTTTTGGAAAGACCCTGGTCGCTTGGATGAGCCGGGCCGTCC
>DASXDR010000061.1:0-16647 GCA_036490535.1 Tepidisphaeraceae bacterium
ACAACATCACCACTGCCGGCATCATCGGCAGCAGATACATGTTCTTTTTCAAATTTGAAAATGAAAAAATCAACATCGTGAAAATAATCCACAGCAGCGGAAAGAGTTCCGCACGCGACCATGACACACTGGCTTTATATCTGGTGCCCTTTCGTCGCTTCACGAACCGCGCGACCGCTCGCCAAGCCCCCAGGATACCCACCGCCGTCCACGGTGCTGGGATCAAAAATACATTCGGCAGATAAAACCACCACGGCCGCGCGTCTTCGACATTGTCGGCAAATTCGCCAACCGACTCATATCGCCACAAATCCAACGCATGCGGCACGCGATGCATCACCCGTAGTGGCCAGGGAAGAAACACCACCAGCACCAGCGCAGCTCCGATCCCGTGCCAAATCCATTGCCGCATTCCGCGCGGCCATTCACGATAACAAACCGTAAACACCATGATGGCGATCAAAAGATGCAGATAAATCACCGGCCCTTTAGCGTAGTTTCCGAAAGCCAGCGAGACATAAAAAAGCATCAGCACCCACGCCGACGTCCCGCGGCAATAACGCACCCAGCACCAGAAGCAGAGCAGTGTAAAAAACGCCAGACCGGGATCGGCCATCGCCTTGCGATAGGAATCAACAATAAAAAGCGTCGAAATCCAAATCAGTCCAGCCCAAAGCGCCGCGCGATTTGACATCAGCCGCCGCGCCAGATCAATCATCAGAAAGGTCGCCCCCAGGCCCATGATGGCGCTGGGCAGCCGGGAATAAAATTCATCATAGTGAAACCAGCGGTAAAAAACTGCCGCCATCCAGTACGGCAGCGGCGGCTTTTGCAGGCGAATCTCGCCGGCGGCAACCGGAATCAGCCAGGGGTTCACATGAAGCGGCGGCTGCCCGGGATTATGCCGAAAAAATTTCCGGCCATCCGGATCGTGATAGAACTCGACAGCGGGCACATCCACGCCAGGGTTACTCCAAGGCCAACCCGTAGCCGCCATCATCCGCGCCGACTGCACCACGCGGGCCTCGTGGCTGGTGACAATGTCTGTGCGACCCAGAAACAGAAAGAACGCAACCGCGGCAAGCACCAGAATAATCCACATTTGCACGAGCGATTGAGCGCCGGTTTTCAAGCCCATCATTCGCATGATAATCGCCCCCTATGGAACTGTCGCGGCGGTTCCTTTATCTTTATCGGTGGTGGCACTTTAGTGCCACTGTTTTTTTAATGGAGTAACTCTTATGGCAGCAAAAATTCCTCTTTCCCGCGTTTACATGAGCGAAACCATCGACCGCCGAATTCTCGAGGTGGTCAAAGGTGGCAACTACATCCTCGGCCCCGAGTCCAAAGCCTTCGAAGCCGAACTCGCCGCCTATTTTGGCGTCAAGCACGTCGTGCTTTCCAGCAGTTGGACCGCTGCGGTTCATCTGCTCCACATCGCCCAGGGCATCAAGCCGGGCGATGAAATCCTGGTTCCCTCGCTGACCGCTTTCCCCAGCATCGAACCGATGATCCACGTCGGCGCCAAGCCCGTTTTCTGCGATATCGACGACACCTACTGCATCGATCCGGAAGATGCGAAGAAAAAAATCACCAGCAAAACCGTCGGCATCCTCCCCGTCCATCTCTACGGCCGACCGGCCAATATCGATGCGTTTAAGAAAATGGCCGCCGAGCACAATCTCTGGATCATCGAAGACTGCGCCCAAAGTCACGGCGCCAAATGGAAAGGCAAGCGCGCAGGATCGTTTACCCAGCACGCCGCTTTTTCCTTCTATCCCTCCAAGAATCTCACCGTCTACGGCGACGGCGGCGCCATCGCGACCGAAGATGCCGAAATCGCCCGCAAGGTGACGATGCTGCGCAACCATGGCCGCAAGGACAAATACCTGCACGAAAAAGTCGGGTTTAATTTGCGATTCAATGAAATCCAAGCCGCCGTCGGCCGTGAACAGTTGAAGGTATTGGACGATCTCAACGCCGGCCGCCGCCGCGCCGCCGACTGGTACCGCCGCGAGCTCGAAGGTGTCAAAGGTGTGACTTTGCCGCCGACGGATAAGAACGGCGAAACCGAAAGCGTCTATCACATGTTCGTGATCCGCCTGGAAAACAACGACATCCGCGAATCCCTCGGCCGCCATCTCAAGGAACAAGGCATCGAAACCGGCGTGCATTATCCTGTGCCAAATCACCAGCAACCCGCCGTCGAAGAAGTCTTCGGCAAACAGCCCTCGCTGCCGAAAACCGAAGATTACGTGAAGAAAATTCTCAGCCTGCCGATGTTCCCCAGCCTGAGCGAAGCGGAAGTGAAGACCGTGGCGGATGCGATTAAGAATTTTATTCGGAAATGAATTTTTTGATCGTATAATGTGATGCAATGAACCTTCGCGACGAGGCCCTTCTCATGCTCGAACATCGCGGAGCAATCCTCGATACCGCACGAGAAGTGTCCGATCTTTTACGCCAGCACCAAATCCGCGGCGCGATCATTGGCGGTATCGCTGTTGTCCTAAATGGCCATCTCCGCACCACACGTGATGTGGATGTCTGGATCGCCGACAGCCTCGAAACATTCGCCGATATCCTCCGCGATTCGGGAGCTTCCTACGACCCTGCTGAGCGTGAATTCTCGCTGAATGGAATTCCGATTCATCTTGTTCCTAATGATCTTGCCCAGCCAGAACCCCAAAAGCTGACCGAAATCGATGGCATTACCACCATTGCCTTAGCCGACTTGATTAACATGAAACTCCGCAGCGGCCTACACAATCTCTCGCGCGCTCAGGATATCGCTGATGTAATCGGCTTGGTTCGGCAGCACAAATTGAGCAAAGTCTTCGCATCTAAAATCGACAAAAAATATCGCGCCGATTTCCGCAAGCTCGTCGAAGCAGCAAACTCAGGAGATTCTCGTGCCTGAAATAGTGCTGGAGCCAAATGGTGTTGTGCGGGTACCCGGCGTGCATGACGGTTATCTCATTGGTGTTTATGGCGAAGACACTGACTTAATTCTCCGCATCGCGTCGGTCTATGGAGATCGAGATGTTCGGGAGTTTGTATTGCATGGCTGCTCGAATTTATCAATCCGCAATTATGGGGAAATAAACATCGTTTTCGAAGTGCGAGTGCAGCCTTCCACAGTGATCGACCGGACTATCGCACGCAGGCTGCTACACCGTGATGATGCAGACGATAATTTTGATCCTGGGAAGTTCCTCGAATCGCTAGTGGGAAAGTCACTGTTGTTAGTTACGGTGGACCAATCTATGGGCGCCGATGTCATGGCTTTATGTGAAAAGGTGACCTATCGATCGTTGCCAAAAGAGAAAAAGCCTTGGATTGGCGGATCAGGAGGTGGATACCGACCGCCAACATAACCAGCGTCGCTACCAATCCACTATGTCCCCCGACACGTCAGGGTTCACTTTTGACCGCGGATTGAAACTGAAAAGCTTTTCCGGATATTCCAGCCGAGTCACCACGACGGATTTCACTTTCTCCAGTGCCGAAGTCTGGTCCCCCAGCCCATGCGTTCCCGTCTGGCTCGACCAGTAGCGAATATATTTCCGCCCCTGTGCATCCACGACCCACCCCAGAAAAACGACCGAATGCCCCAGCCCATTCTTCCAATTGATATTCACAAAATCCCCCGGCCGCGCGTCTCTCGGCAAAATCTCTTTTCCCATTCCACTATATTGGACGAGTGCGAACTGACTCCCCGGGCCATCGGCATTCCATATGCCCCAGAATTTGATCCAGTCGTTCCGCCGACTGCCGTCGGGCTCCTGCATGCGTAGTGCTTCGAGTCTCGCGGGGGATAGCCGCGAGCTCTCATCGTGAAACAGCAGATTCAGCGTCTCGATAAACGCCGTATACGACGCCCCGCTGCAATAACTGGTCGTGCGTGGTGGAGATAGCAGCGAATGTCCGAATAACTTCAGTTCATACCCAATCGGCGACTCAGCCGGAGCCGCATGCACTCCCGTGAAATATCCTCCCCCATCCATGGCTGTCGCCTGCACTTTATCAATGGCCTGTAGCACTAGTAGATTAATTCCATTCACGCCGCGCGAAAACAATTCCGCATGCCGCACATGATGTGCCGGGGCCGCCGCCTGCTCGGCTGTCAGAATATAGGGTCTCCCGTCATCAGTCGTCGCGTGCGCTTGCGCCAGGCCAATCGCCGACAAGCAAAAAATAAGAAGCATGCCCGCTGATTCGATCTGAAATTTTGTCGGATAACTGTCGAGCTTGCTTGTGCTTCGAATCGTAAAGTGTCCCCTTCCAAAAAACCTCGCCCCGAACCAATGCCAAAACATTGAGGCAAAACTGAGCGTCATAAGCCCATCATCCTTCTCTTTACAAAAAGAATCCACCAGGCACCGCTCACAAAAGAAATCTATCTCCAGCATTTTTCCGAATAAGCCTGCGACCGTGCGGCACTCCGTATTTAACTCATACCAAGAAGGAGGCCGCATGCGCTTGCATCTCATTACTGCTGCAGCCAGCAGTGTAATCATTTTATCCGTCGCTCAACTCTCTCTCGCTCAAGCACTTCCGGGATATACGCAAACCAATCTCGTTTCCGACCTCGCCAGTGAAAACCCCGCCCACCTCGATCCGAACCTTCTCAACCCCTGGGGCATCTCCGAAAGCAGTGGCTCGCCCTTCTGGCTTGCCGACAACGGCGATGGCAAATCCACTCTCTACAACACCAGCGGTACGCAGCAATCCACTGTGGTCAGCATCGCAGGCCCCGGTGGCACCGGCACCGGCGCGCCCACCGGCACGGTCAACAACGGCACCAGCACCGCCTTCAACGGTGATAATTTCCTCTTCGACACCGAAGACGGCACCCTCTACGGCTGGCGCGGCGCGCTCGGATCTTCCGCCCAGCTCCTCGTCGACAATTCCGCAACCGGCGCGGCTTACAAGGGCCTGGCCATCGCCACCGTGAGTGGCTCGGCTTATGCATACGGCGCCGATTTCACCCTCGGCAGAATCGATGTCTTCCCCGGCACGGCCAGTAATCCCGCGCTGACCGGCAACTTCACCGATCCCAATCTCCCCGTAGGCTATGGACCATTCAATATCCAAAATCTCGGCGGAAAACTCTACGTCACCTACGCCAAACAATCCGGCGGACTCGATGAAATCGATGGGCCAGGCCTCGGCGTTGTCGATGTCTTCGACACCAGCGGGAATTTCCTGCAGCGCCTCGTCACCGGCGGCGCGCTCAACGGCCCGTGGGGACTTGCCCTCGCCCCGGCTTCGTTCGGAGCGGCAGGCGGCGATCTCCTCGTCGGTAATTTCGGCGATGGCATGATCAACGTATTCAACCCCACCACCGGAGCCATGGTCGGCACTCTCGCCGACGCGAACAGCACCCCTATCGCCAACGACGGTCTGTGGGCACTCCAATTTGGCAACGGCGGCAACGGCGGAGTCGCCAGCACCCTTTACCTCACCGCAGGCCTGAACGGCGAAGCCGATGGCCTCTTTGCCAGCATCAGCATCCCCGAACCTGCTTCGCTGCTGTTGCTCGCCGCCCTTCCCCTCTGCCTATCGCGCCGCAGAATCTGACCTCCCCTGCTCTAAGCCCGCACGATAGAGCAACGGAGCCCCGGATGTACATCCGGGGCTTCTTTATTGGTGCCCATTGATTTTCGTGGTTATTACTTCTCTCCCAAACCCAACTTTTTTCTCTTCTCCTCCCACTCCGCATTCTCTCGCTTATTTTCCGACGCAAGCGCCTTTCCGCTGCGGATCGCTTCAATCTCCAACCGCGTCAGATGCATGCTTTGATGCTGATAATCCATAAACGCTTCGGCGGCGATTGGTACAATAGGCCGAATCAATTCAAAGCACGCCGTCGCATAATCGCGAATCTCCGCCTGCGCATGCGCATCCATTCGCAACGACAAAAAGTGCAGCAGATTGTGCAGATCGATTTTCCAATACCACTCCGTGTAAACGTTCACCGGCAATCCGATGCGGGCGATCTCACGCGCCACGCCGCTCTCGGTCAGCTTTTCATAGGTCGCGTATTGCTTCTCAACGTTATCCAGATACGCCAGAAATTCTGAAGCGCTCGCATCATCCATCGGCTCATCACGCCCCTGCCGATTAGTCATGCTCTGCTTACGCAAATATTCGCGCGTGGGATGATAAAACCGATCTTTCACGATCGAATATCGGGCTGAATATTCGTTCACATTCGCAGTGCGATGGCGAATCCATTGGCGAGCGATGAAGATTGGCATCACATGGTGAAATTTAAATTCCACCATCTCAAATGGCGTCGTGTGCCGATGCCGCGCTAAGTAGCGAATTAATCCCCGATCTTCATTGATCTGTTTCGTCCCTGCTCCGTAGCTCACGCGCGCCGCCTGTACGATTGCAAAATCCGCTGTCTTCCCCTCGGGCACTAAGCGCGGCATCACATCCACGAGCGCCGCGAGCCCGTGATCATGCACCTTGATCTCCCATCGGCTCGCCCCCCCCATGATATCCTGCATGGGCTCGTCAAAACTCTTCCGCTCAATTGCAAATTCGCTCATAAAAATAGTCCGTTGTCAGTAGTCAGTTGTCCGTTGTTAGAGTCGGTATGCCATATTCCAAGGCACACAGAACACCAGCTCTAACGACGGACAACTGACAACGAACCACTGACAATTTCAAATATAATGATTCCCCCCAACTTGGCGAATCCCACCCAAAGTACTAACAGCCCGCATTTCCCTTGCCGCTTTATCGCCTCAACTCTAATGGCTGATTCAATTAGGTTTGCCGCCCAGCATGTCCAGCAGGGTATTAATATCAAATGGCTTGGCCATGAACTGCACCGGCTGTCCGTGCAATACCCCCGCATCGTATTCTCCGCTGATCGCAATCATCCGCTTGGGCTTTTGGCTTGCCGGCAGCGTTTCGCAATGATGCAGCAACTCCATCCCGTCCATCACCGGCATGCGCAAATCCGTCAGCAGCACATCAAAGCGCTGCGTGAGCAGATACCCCAATGCTTCTTCACCGTCGCGCGCGGAGGTGACATCTCCCCCCGCTGAGCGAATCAGCTTGGTGATGGCGGTGCGAGTCGGCGCGTGATCTTCTACAACCAGAATCCTCATGTCGTGGTGAAGTTTGCGTTATGTTCCACTTCGATGCAAGTCTCTTCTGCCCGCGTGTACAAAAAAATTATCTCGAAAATACCGGCTCTAAATCACTGATTCCAATCTCGCCCCAGTCAGCCAGGCATTCCCATTTTGATAAGCTGAAAGGTTCATCGGCCCTTTTCCTTCTGGTTGC
Source organism: Tepidisphaeraceae bacterium (assembly GCA_036490535.1). Taxonomy (GTDB): domain Bacteria; phylum Planctomycetota; class Phycisphaerae; order Tepidisphaerales; family Tepidisphaeraceae; genus DASXDR01. Next base: position 7,306 of record DASXDR010000061.1, read on the forward strand.
AATTCGACCACCGTTACGCCGCCCGGATTGCAAATAATATTTCCGGAAGAATCAATGTTCCCCGCCGCTCCCACAAACGAGCCAGCCATTGCCAGCCCCCGAACTAACGTAAACCGCGCTATTTCTTTCCCCTCCATCACCAATCTCATCCGACACCCGGGCCATGGGTAAAGCCCGCGAATCTGCCGAACAATATGCTCTGCCGGTTTATTAAAATCCAATGCCGTACTCTGCCGCGAAAGTTTCGGGGCAATCGTCGCTCGGCTTTCGTCCTGGATTTCCTCTTTCACCCTGCCATTTGCTAAATCATCCAGCACGCGCAGCATCAAAGGTCCACCATCCACCGCCAGCCGATCATGCAATTCGCCCGCAGTCTCCAATTCGGCAATCTCCAAACGCGATTGACCCAGCACGGCCCCCGCGTCCATTTTCTCCGCCAATCGAATCACCGAATTTCCCGTCTCCGTTTCGCCGCTCAGAATCGCCCAGTTAATCGGCGCTGCCCCGCGATATTTCGGCAGGATCGACGCATGCAGATTCACGCTTCCAAGCCGCGGTCGATTCACTTGACTCTGTGCAATCTTCTGCCCGAACGCGATCACCACCATCACATCCGCTGCTGGCAACTCCAGCGCATTAATATTCTCTGTCCGCACCAACGGCAGATTTTTCTCAATCGCAAACTCTCCAACCGACGTCGGCGTCAATTTCCTTCCCCTGCCGGCTGGCCGATCCGGCTGCGTAATCACCTGCACAATTTCATGCCCCGCTCCAATCAACGCCTGCAAGCTCGGAAGCCCAAACGCCCCAGCACCGGCGAAAATGATCTTCAAATTAACCATGAGCAATTCCAAAATCCTAATTTCGAAATCCGAAACAAATCCAAAGCACAAATTTCAAAATTCCAAACAGTCCTCAGTTTCGAATTTTCCAGCTTGAATTTGGAACTTGTTTCGGATTTCGCTTTTCGGATTTCGAATTTATTTCTTCTTCCCCTTCAAACTCTTCTTACCCTTCCCACTCTTCACACCGTTTTTCTTCCCCCACGCCTCCTCCAATTCCTTAATCGCCTTACGATGTTTCAGGCGATCCACAGGCCCCATGCGATCGGTGAGCATCGTCCCCACAAGATGATCGAATTCATGTTGCCAGATGCGTGCCGGATAACCGCTGGCTTCTTCGATAATGGATTGGCCCTTCAAATCCTTCGCTTCCATCCGAAGCTTTTTAGATCGGCACACATCAATGCGAATCTCCGGCAGGCTCAGGCATCCCTCCTCCGCCGTCTCCTCGCCAGTCGCTTCGCTCAAGCTCGGATTGATATAAACACGATCATCTTCCGGTTTGCCGGTGGGATTCATTACAAACACCTGTAGATTCACCCCTACCTGCGGTGCTGCCAGCCCCACGCCTTTTGCCTCTTGCATCAGATCAAACATCCGCTTGACCAAAGCAGCCAGATCATCATCGAATTTTTCCACGCGTTGGCTGACCTTCTTTAGCCGCGGATCAGGATAAACAATAATTTTAAGTTCTTGAATCGAGGTCATTGGTTTTTGAGACATACTAAATGTCTACGCATTGAAAAATCCCCAGAATGGCAAAATCCTGTGGATTTGTAGTTAAAATCGAATCAATGCCAGCTACGTGATAACTGGCAGCCAGCAACGTGTCTAATATGCGTTTACGCCCCAGAGCGTGATGCCGATGCCAATCAAAAAATTGAGCGACCGCCGGAGCTTCGCAGCTAATTTGGATCACTTCCGAAGCGGTCCACCATTTCTGAGCCACATCGCGAGCATCTTGCATTCCGAGTGGCATGGCAAACCGCTTTGGATCGGTCACAATATGAATAAATTCCGCTAAGACCTGTGAAGCCAATGCAAAACGATCTCCAGCCGCTAGAAAGGTTGCCAATTTCGTTCGCGCGTCGGAGTGTTTTGGATGCTCGAGAACTTCAGCCGCTACCAGAAATCCCGTATCCAAGCCATGTATCACCGACGATCCTCCAACATTTCCCCGAGAAGATCATCATCGCGCCCGGGTAGCGAAATCATTTTCCCCAAGCTGACAGGAGCAATATCCAACACACTGTGCGGCAAAGGTCGATTTTGTCGAGATTCAATTTCATGTAATACCAGCTGCGCAATCTCATCCTGCTTCTCTTTCGGAAGCGCTCCTGCTTTTGCTACTGCCTCTTTCAGCAATTTCGTCATGCAGTAGCATTTTAGTCTTTTCAAGATTGGATGGCCATCCATTCCCTTAACTTCGGTGCCTTTCTGCAAAGGTCCTCCTGTTGCCGATCTCAGCATTCTTTTCTAATATGAGGCTATAATCCGCCAGAATATCATGGCGATATCAACCCAGACAGGATCAACCGTGGCAGAATTTCCCGAAGGTTATCAACCGGTTCCCGAAGAAGATCGCAAAAAAGCGAAGACTTTTACCGATTACGCGATCAAAGCGGGCAATTCCGGGAGTTTTGATTACGCAATCGAAATGTACATGCAGTCGCTGGGCCTCGACCCCGATTCGGTCGAGACACATCAGGCCCTGCGCGATCTCGCTCTGAAAAGAAAAGTCAGCGGCGGGAAAGGCCTTGGCATGATGGGCAAATTCATGACCAAATTTAAGCCCAATATCAAAATGATCCAGGGCAAGGATGACAAAGTCGCGATGCTGAATGCCGAGCAGCAACTGGCGATTGATCCCGGAAATACTGATCTGATGCTCACGTTTTTTCTGAGCGCGTACAAGGCGGGGTATTACGATACGGTCATGTGGATGGGGGATGTGCTGAACAAGGCCATCGAGGATTCTGGCAAACCGGACTTTAACAAATACATCGCGCTGCGCGACACCTATGCGCGGCTGAAGCGATGGAAAAAATCGGTCGAAGCGTGTCAGCGGGCGACGGAAATCAAACCCAACGATATGGACTTGCAGCGTGAGCTGAAGAACCTGGGCGCTCAGCTGACTATGGACCAGGGAAATTACGAGTCGGGCGGAAGTTTTCGCGATTCGATCAAAGACATGGATTCGCAGCGGAAGCTGCTGGATGAAGATCGCAATATCAACACCAGCGACGTGATGGGCAGATTGATCGGGGACGCTGAGGCGCAATATAAGGCTGATCCCAACGAGCCGGGCAAGTTAATGAAGCTCGTGGATATGCTGATCAAGACAGAAGATGAGGACCAGGAAAACCGGGCCGTTGAATTGCTGCAGGAGTGGTACGATCGCACGAAGCAATTCCGGTTCCGTTTGAATATCGGCCAGATTCGCATTCGCCAGTTGGAACGGCAGGACAAAACATTGAAGGCCGAAGCCGCAGCCAATGCAACCGACGCTGATTTAAAGCAGCGCTACACCGATTTCCGCCAACATCGGCTGGAGCAGGAACTCGCGGAATATCAGCTCTGGTCAGAGAATTATCCCACCGAATCTCGCTACAAATTCGCAGTGGGCCGTCGGCTGTTTGAACTGGGAAAATATGACGAGGCGATCCCCTTGTTCCAGCAGGTCCGCATGGATCCCAAATATAGAGTCGAAGCTGGCGCCCTGCTGGGCCGAGCCTTCCTGGACGCCGGATTTGTGGATGAAGCGGTAGACACGATGCGTGGCATCGCTGAAGAATACCAGATCAAAGGCGACGACAAGGCCAAAGAGATTTATTACTGGTACGCCCGCACGCTCGAAGCGCATAGCGACAATCCCACCGCGCTCAAGCAATACAGCCAGGTCGCCCAATGGGATTTCAATTACCGCGACGTGCAAGCGAGAATTAAGAAATTACGGGCAGCGGCGAAGGCGGGGTAACAATTGGTAGCATGGGCGTCTCGCCCATAGATTTCTTCAAACATGAGCGAGACGCCCATGCTACGAATTCATCAAGTATCGGTGCGTGCATTCGGGATTATCTTGCACCGGCTGAAATCCAAGCGACTCGTAAAACGCAGCCGCATTTGCGTCATGCGTGCGCAAATGAATGAAGCGAAAAACACCGTGCGCATCTCGAAGAAGCCGATGTATGATCGCCGCGCCAATGCCTTGGCGTCGGTAGGCAGTGGCAACATATAGTCGGCGGACCCGCCCAACGGCCAAATCATTAGCAAATGGATCGCGATTCAGCCCACAAATGCCGCAAACTTCCGCTCCAAGTTTGGCAATATAGGCATGTTCCCCGGGCTGGTCAAAACGATTGCGCCCATCGGTCCATTCCTGAATAAAACGATCCACCATTTTGCGGCCATCGGAGCGGGCGTCGGCCGCCAGCGAGACAAGCAAATCTAGGGTCGGGAGAGGCTCAATAGTCAGCGTTGATGGCGACATATCATGACAACGGGCAACATCCTATTATGAACTGTACCTATAATCCCATCCTTGCTAAAATTATTTTATGGTTCGCCAGGTTGACGCTATTTTCACGCAGGGAGCATTTCGCCCTCTTGAGCCACTGGGGCTACCCGAAGGCACGCGCGTTCATCTGAGCGTAGAAGAACAGAGTAATCCTCCGGGAGTTTCATCACCGGCGAAAATTCGTACGCCGAAATTGGTGCGTCCTGAAGATGCTGCGGATTTTGTAATGGAAGTTCGGGAGAAAAATGATGCAGGCATATGACAGTGAGCGGTTCGATCCGCCAGCGCCGCTTGCATTGGTGATTGTGAAATCAGAAAAATTTGGAATTGCAATTTCTGACGTACCGATGCTGCTCGACACCGGAGCCGATGTATCTTTGCTGCCTCGCTCTTACTTCGCGGCGCTGATCTCACCCGATATGAGGCAATACGAACTCGAAGCCTTCGATGGTACGAAGAGCACCGCGCCGGCCATCAGTGCTGAATTACAATTCCTGAACAAATCATTTCGCGGTCAATTCATTCTTATCGATAGTTGGTACGGAATTCTGGGACGAAATGTGATGAACAACCTTTCACTTGTACTTGATGGACCGTCGCGAAAATGGATGGAACGGTGAACAGTGTCGGCATGGCTTCCCGAAACAGAGTGCGCGACACGCGCCCTATTAAATCAAACGTAAATATTACCAATTGAAAATGATTCGTACTGCTCCGAGTTATCAACGACCCGCAAACCCATTCCATTATCAAAACTAAGCACGAACGATTTTGGTGAATCGATAACAACTTTACAGACTGCTGACATCAGCAATTCAGGAAAACGGAATGTTCCTGATTGCGTGTGTCCTTCCCAAACCTGTGCTATTTGACCAGTCGCATCAATTAATTCGCAGCGGCCTTGAATCGAAATATTTCGTTTGGGATGGAAGTTAAACTGAATATCGTGCAGACCGACACAGATTTGGGTGATATGTGCCCCACGCAATGGCATTAATGCATCGATATCTTTGGGCTTCAAGCCGTACATATTTCTACCCAAATATCCGACCGATGTTCATATCCTGCCGCACGTTAACACTTACCGCAAGTAAATTGAGGTGCAACTACACGTAATAGATAGGTAGTTGTCTTACCCCTTCCCGCGCTTACAATCCGGTTAAACAACTATGAGCAACAAAACCAATCCATTCGGAGCCGAAGCGGCGTTTTCATCTAAAGCAGGAAGTCTGAAAATTTTTCGGCTCAATAAATTGGCGGAGGCGGGCATAGGGCATCTGGACAAGCTGCCGATTTCGATCAAGGTGATGCTTGAGAGCTGCCTGCGAAATTGGGATGATTTTATCGTGCATGATTCGGATGTGATTCGGCTTGCGAATTGGAATGCTGCCAAGCCGGAGAATGTCGAAGTGCCCTTTAAAGTGGCGCGCGTGATCTTGCAGGATTTCACCGGCGTGCCTTGCGTGGTCGATCTGGCGGCCATGCGGGCAGCAATGCAAAGGGCCGGCGGAAATCCCAAAAAGATTAATCCGCTCGTTCCTGTCGATCTAGTCATCGATCATTCCGTGCAGGTGGATGAATATGCGACTCCATTGTCGCTTCTGCACAACGTGGAAAAAGAATTTGAGCGCAATCGCGAGCGCTATGAATTTTTGAAATGGGGGCAGCGGGCGTTTGATAATTTCTCGGTCGTGCCGCCCTCAATTGGGATCGTGCACCAGGTGAATCTGGAACATCTGGCCAAGGTGGTTTTCACGCGCGATGGCGTGGCGTATCCCGACACGCTCGTCGGAACGGATTCACACACGACCATGGTGAATGGCCTAGGCGTAGTCGGTTGGGGCGTCGGCGGAATCGAAGCCGAAGCGTGCATGCTCGGGCAGCCGATTTATCTGCTCACTCCCCAGGTGGTCGGATTCAAACTCCACGGCAAATTGCCCGAAGGCACCACCGCCACCGACCTGGTGCTGGTCATCACGCAATTGCTCCGCGCTTATGGCGTGGTGGATAAATTCGTCGAATTTTTCGGCGAAGGCTTGGCGTCCATGAGCGTGGCCGACCGCGCGACCATCGCCAACATGGCCCCGGAATACGGCGCAACCATGGGATTTTTCCCAGTCGACGAGCAGACGCTGAAATATCTTCGTCTCACCGGCCGAGACGAAAATCATATCGATCTGGTCGAGCGCTATTGCAAAGAGCAAGGCCTCTGGCGGCAGGACAATGTCGAGCCAACGTTCACCAGCGTGCTCGAACTCGATCTATCCACAGTCACCCCTTCAATCGCCGGCCCGCGCCGTCCGCAGGATCGGCTCGAAGTTCCAAGCCTGAAAACCAAATGGGTTGAAGACCTCGGCAAGATTTACGAAAAGAGCGGCGAGGCTGCCCACGCGCACACCGATGTCGTCTTCAAGCAAAAACAATTCAAGCTGCGCCACGGCGATGTGGTGATCGCTGCGATCACCAGCTGCACGAATACATCCAACCCCAGCGTCATGGTGGCGGCCGGATTGCTCGCCAAAAAAGCAGCGGAAAAAGGATTGAAAGTTCCGCCTCACGTAAAAACGTCGCTCGCCCCCGGCTCGCGCGTCGTGACGGATTATTTTAACAAAGCCGGCCTCACGCCTTATCTCGATCAAATGGGATTCAATACCGTTGGCTACGGCTGCACGACCTGTATTGGTAATTCCGGCCCGCTGCCGGAAGAAATCTCTACGGCAATCGAAGGCGCCGGTATCGTCGCCGCGTCGGTGCTCTCGGGCAATCGCAATTTCGAAGGCCGAATCAATCCGCATGTCAAAGCAAATTATCTCGCCTCCCCGCCGCTGGTCGTCGCCTTCGCGCTGGCCGGCACAGTGAACATCGATCTGATGCACGACCCGCTGGGGCAAAATGACAAAGGCGAAAAGGTTTATCTCAAAGACATCTGGCCCAGCCAGGGCGAAGTGAACCAGACCATGGGCGCAGCAATCTCGCCCGATATGTTCAAGAAACAATACGCCAACGTCGCCAACGGCAACGAGCAGTGGAATGCCATCCCCGTCGCCGGCGGCGATTTATTCAACTGGAATCTCAGCAGCACCTATGTGCAGGAGCCGCCGTTCTTCACCGATTTGTCACCGAGCGTGAAGCCGATTGCGCCGATCGTCGGAGCGCGCGTACTGGCAATGGTTGGTGATTCGGTAACGACCGATCACATCTCGCCCGCTGGTTCGATCAAGAAAGATTCCCCCGCCGGTAAATTTCTGATCGCTAATGGCGTCCAGCCCATCGACTTCAACAGCTACGGCAGCCGCCGCGGCAACGACCGCGTGATGACCCGTGGCACCTTCGCCAACATCCGCCTGAAAAATCTCCTCGCCCCCGGCACCGAGGGCGGCGTCACCAGATATCTCCCCACCGGCGAAATCATGAGCATCTACGACGCCTCCATGAAATACCAAGCCAGCCATACGCCCCTGATCGTCCTCGCCGGCAAAGATTACGGCATGGGCTCCAGCCGCGACTGGGCCGCCAAGGGAACCTTGCTTCTCGGCGTCAAAGCCGTCATCTCCGAAAGCTTCGAGCGCATTCACCGCTCCAACCTCGTCGGCATGGGCGTTCTCCCTCTCTGTTTCAAGAAAGGCCAGAATCGCACCACCCTGGGCCTCACCGGCGAAGAAATCTTCGATATCCAAATCGACGATTCCCTCCAGCCCGGCCAGGATGTCACCGTAAAAGCCGGCGATAAAACTTTCGTCGCGACCTGCCGAATCGACACGCCCGTGGAAATCGAATACTTCCGCAACGGCGGCATCCTGCACACGGTGCTGCGTAATATTTTAAAAAAGGACTAATACCGTTTCTATCTTTCAAATGCGCTTTGCTTGGAGCAGAAAGCCCAAGGCCGGGCCATGGGCTTTGGGAGTAGAAGCGCAATAAAAAAATGGAATCCGTATAACCAGAAGGCTTCGTGCGGTTGTCGAGTATGTTCTCTTTGCTCTACGCAGAGAGCAGCACAAAGCGTTTTCCCTTTTTCTTTGCCGGCTTTGCCGCAATTTCGATTTCCGCGCCCAAGCCATGGCAATATTCCACGAGTGTCGAAAGCTTGATATCAGCGCGTCCTTCTATCTTCGATATGTCTGGCTGAGAGAAACCTCTCACTGCGGATTGATCTACTTTCATCGCTCTACGAAAATCAGCCAGGCGCAAGGCGAGCAGTATTTTTCGGGCCTTGGCATCGGATCGCTTGATGCTCTGCCGGCTCATTTTCGACTCGATAAGCTCGAAAATATCTGATTTACGCTTTGCGCTTCTTTGCACGTTTAAGCTCCTGAAGATAATTGTCGAATAAATGATCCGCCAACGGGATCATCTTCTCATAAAATCGCTTGTTGCCCTGCTTATTACCGCCTATAAGCAGGATCGCATCGCGATTTGGATCCAACGCATAAATGATCCGGAACGGCCTGCCCTTGCTTTGCACTCGCAACTCTTTCATATTGGCGTGGCGGCTACCTTTTAGAGTATCAGCTAAGGGCCTTCCAAGCGCCGGACCAATTTCTCGAAGCACCAGCAACCCGGCACGGATATCCTCCCGGACAGCCTCGTCGACTGCATCGGACACTACCCACAAGCCGAATTGCTCGGTCCAATGGATGCTCCACATTCTATTAGATAATTATTCCATGCGATGCATATGCTGTCAAGTGCATATGCGGAATAAGGATTGATGCGTCCGCTGTTGCTATTTTAACCCAGAATCGACGCCTGGATTTTCTGCAAATCTTCGGTCCACGATCGCTGCACGTTGTTGATCATGTTGGAAGCGACCGGGCATTCAAATTCCGCACCGATGCTATAAATGCTGTCCGCCAACTCGCGGCAGTTTTTGACCACGCACATCAGCGTAAGCTCCTCCTGGCGTTCCCGAGGAAGCTTGATCAGAAACCGCGATTCGATAGGAGCGTTATACGCCTGCAGCAAACCAACGCCGAGGTAAGA
>DASXDR010000063.1:0-38869 GCA_036490535.1 Tepidisphaeraceae bacterium
GGAGGGGGTCTGAATTAAACGCTGAATGCTGAACGCAGAACGCAGAACGCTGAAGAAAACCCCCACCCCTACCCTCCCCGGTTCGACTGCGCTCACCGCAGGCCTGAGTAGAAGGGGAGGGAGTGAGAAATCGAGCTTGCGAGATTTACCCTTAGTCCTAAACGACCCTTGCCGATAAGCTACCGCCCGTGACACTCAATCAATTAGTCTCCGCGGCGACGGGCCACAACTCGGTGGCGAGAGGTTTGGCCATATTGGCCCTGGCGGTCACCGTGGGCCTGTTCATCGGCGCGATCCGCGTGCGCGGCGTGCGGTTGGGTGTGGCGGGCGTGCTCTTCTCGGCACTTATCTTTGGTCAGATTGGCTTATCGGTTGATCCCAATGTTCTTCAATTCCTGCGCGACTTTGCTCTGATCCTTTTCATGTATGCCATCGGGTTACAGGTCGGCCCGGGTTTTGTCGCGTCCCTGCGCGCAGATGGTTTGCGACTGAATATATTAGCGATTCTGGTTCTTGTTCTTGGTGCGATCATGGCAGTCGCGGCAGGCCGATGGCTGCCCAGGGCGACGTCGCCCGGTTTGTACACCGGTGCATTCACCACTACGCCGGGCCTGGCCGCCGCGCAGGAAGCGTTCCGTCGCGCTTCTGGCGTGGATGAAAATAATCCCGACGTGGCACGCATCGGATTGGCTTATTCCATTGCCTACCCCTTTGGCGTGATCGGGCCGGTGTTGGTGACGCTGATCATGCGCTATCTGTTTCGCGTCAATATCGAAAAAGAAAAATCTGATCTCCTGGCCGAGGACCAGAAACGCCGCCCACCGATTGAGATTGCCGATTTTCAAGTGACATTATCCACCCATACCGGAAAGGCCCTTCGAGACAACCAGCTCCTGCGCGGAACGGGTATTGTCCTGAGCCGCCTCTTGCGCGCTGGCAGCGTATCTGTGCCGACCGGACAAACCGAAATCCATCTGCACGATATTTATCGTGCGGTGGGTCCTCGCGATGCTTTGGCGAAAATTATTTCGGAACTGGGGCAGCGTGTGGAAGCGGGCTTCGATAGCGCTGCTGGCGACGTTCGCCGGTTGGATTTAATCGTGACACGGCCGCAGGTGCTGCGCCGGTCATTGCGTGAGCTGGATTTGGTCCGCCGCACGGGCGTCACTGTCGCACGCATCACGCGTGCCGGTATTGATCTCATTCCCAGCGCTTCGGTTCGATTGGTCTTCGCCGACCGGCTGGTCGTCGTCGGCCCGGCAGCGGGATTGAAAACCGTCGAAGCAGAACTAGGTAACAACCCTGAATCGCTGGATCGTCCGCAGCTTGCGCCGATTTTTCTGGGCATCGTTCTGGGTGTATTGGTGGGCAGCATCCCGTTGGCCATTCCGGGAATGAACATCACGCTGCGCATTGGCTTGGCGGGTGGACCGCTGCTGGTTGCTATCGCGCTTTCGCAGCTTGGCAATATTGGCTCAGTAATCTGGTACATGCCCGCCTCGGCCAATCAGCTTTTTCGCGATTTTGGCTTAGCCGTCTTCCTCGCATGCGTCGGTCTTCGCGCCGGCGATCATTTTATTCAACGCGCTGCCGAGGGTGGCGGACTACCTCTGCTGATCTGGGGCGCGATCATCACTCTCGTTCCGGTATTTCTGATCGGTTGCCTCGCTCGTCTGATGCTCAAAATGAACTTTCTCACCATCAGCGGATGGGTCGCCGGCGCGATGACCAGCTCTCCCGCTCTGCTTTTTGCCGATGAATTAACCCATTCCGGCGCTCCTGCTGTCGCCTATGCCGCGGTCGCTCCGCTATCGACCCTTGTGCCGATTATCTGCGCGCAGGTGCTGGCCATCGCTTCGCATTAGAGTTTTTCGTTATATGATAATTTGCCATGAGCGAGTTGCCGTCAGTGATAACCGCCGGTCGCGCCGTTGATGACGCTGATGCGGTCCTCGTTCTCCTGCATGGCCGTGGTGGATCGGCACAGGACATGATCGGCCTGTTCGACGAGATTGATGTTCCGCAATTAGCCGCCCTGGCGCCTCAAGCCCCCGGCCACACCTGGTATCCCCAATCATTCCTCGCGCCCATCGAATCCAATCAACCTTATTTGGATAATTCCCTGCGAACCGTCGCTGAAGTTGTGAATGATTTAATCGGTCGTGGTATATCTGCCGACCGCATTGCATTGCTCGGATTTTCCCAAGGCGCATGTTTGTGCACTGAATTTTGCGCTCGCCATCCTCGCCGCTACGGTGCAATCATTGCTCTGACCGGCGGATTGATCGGGCCACCCGGTGCGCCGCGCAAATACCCCGGATCACTCGACGCCACTCCCGTTTTCCTCGGCTCAAGCGATCCCGATCCTCATGTGCCATTTTCGCGCGTGCAGGAAACCCGTGATGTTTTTACTGCCATGGGCGCAACGGTCGAGCTTCGCCGTTATCCCGGCATGCAGCATACAATCAACGAAGAAGAAATCCTGATCGCTCGCCAAATGCTTCAGCGATTGATCAAGACATAACCCTGGAATTTCACCGAGTAAAAATAATATGTCTACGACGCCAACCATTCCTGGTATTCACCACATCACCGCGATAACCGCTGACGCTCAACTCAATATTAATTTCTATCACGGCATTCTGGGGCTACGCTTGGTCAAACTCACCGTGAATTTCGATGACCCCAGCAGTTATCACCTTTACTATGGCGATGAACTCGGCCGGCCAGGCACGGCGTTGACTTTTTTCGCCTGGCCCGGCGCGTATCGCGGTCGAGTGGGCCCGCCGCAAGTAACGGCCACGGCTTTTATTGTGCCGGTTAATTCTCTCGAATTCTGGAGACAACGGCTTGCCAGCCACCAGATTTTTACCAGCGCCCCCGCGGAGCGTTTTGGCGAGCGTTTTATCAGTTTTTCTGATCCGGATGGAATGCCCCTGGAAATTATCGCCTCGGCGAAATCTCCCGCGCCGACTTGGCCGGGAAGCCCTGTGCCTTCTGAACACGCCATCCGCGCTTTCCACAGCGCCACCATCAGCGAAGAAGGCTATGAAAAAACAGCTTCGCTATTGACGGATGTCATGGGATTTCGCCAGGTCGCTTCCGAGCAGAATCGCTTTCGCTATCGCGCGAACTCTCCGGATGATTTTGCTTCGACGATCGACCTGCTTTGCATTCCCGATGCGCGACATGGCACGCTCGGGGCTGGCATCGTTCATCACATCGCCTTCCGCGCTGCCGACGATGCGCAGCAGCTCGCGTGGCGTGAGTCGATCACCCGGGCCGGCTTGAATGTTTCGCCCGTGATGGAGCGCGTTTATTTTCACTCGATTTACTTCCGCGAGCCCGGCGGCGTGCTGTTTGAAATCGCCACTGATCTCCCTGGCTTTACCGCCGACGAACCCGTTGCCCAATTGGGAAAGAAACTCCAGCTCCCACCCTGGCTTGAATCGCATCGCGCAGAAATCGAGCGATCCGTTCCATCGATTAATCTTCCCTGAGATTGAAAGTATGGATAAACTTTTTCGGTTCACGTCCTTTAGCACTTTCGGTAAATTAGCACGACTAATGGAAGATGAGTTGAATTATCGCGCCGAAGCGCGATTGGCGATGGAGGCCGCGCTTGTCCGAACATGAGAAACTATTCGATTGCGCCGGCGAAATGGCTGCGCTGATGGCGGCTAAGGACTGGAGCCAGACTCCACTCGGTCCTGTCTCGCGATGGCCTCAAAGCCTGCGCACGGTCGTGCGCATCCTGCTTACTTCCCGCTATGCGATGTGGATGGGGTGGGGACCTGAGCTGAGCTTTTTCTATAACGATGCCTATCGCCCGACGCTGGGTCTCAAAGATTCCTGGGCATTGGGTTCGCCGGCACGAAAAGTGTGGGAGGAAATCTGGCCCGATATTGGGCCGCGCGTCGAGCATGTATTGGCCAACGGCGAAGCCACCTGGGATGAAGGCCTCCAGCTTTTTCTAAAGCGCCGCGGCTATGCCGAGGAAACCTACCACACCTTTTCCTATAGCCCGCTTTCGGATGAGTCGGGGCGCGTTTCAGGAATGCTCTGCGTGGTCACCGAAGAGACGAACCGCGTTATCGGCGAGCGTCGGCTGGGGGTGCTGCGCGATCTCGCTATCGAGCTCTCAAGCGCGAATACCGAATCCGAAGTCCTCTCCGCCTCTCGCCGCACGCTCACTCGCGCCAGCCGCGATTTTCCCTTTGGCCTGATCTATCTTTACGACGAAAGGGGGCAAACGCTCCACCTCGCCTCCCACTCGGGAGCAGACTCCGCATCTCCGATCGCGCCGCGCCAGCTCGATATCAATGATCTTTCGAGTCCCTGGCCGATCGCCAAGCTTGGCAAGAGCAATGAGCCTCTGCTTACCGACGGCTTGACCAGCCGATTCACCGATGTTCCGCGCGGCCCATGGCCCGAGCCACCGACGGATGCCATTCTTGTTCCTTTGCTCGGCGGCGGCCAGGAAAAACCCGTGGGCGTTCTCATCGCCGGGCAAAATCCATATCGCCCATTCGACGAAGCTTATCGAAGCTTCGTCGGACTTTTCGCCGGCCAGCTCACCGCGGGTTTAAACAGCGCCCACGCCTACGAAGCCGAACGCCGCCGCGTCGAATCGCTCGCAGAAATCGACCGCGCTAAGACCATTTTCTTCAGCAATGTCAGCCACGAATTTCGCACGCCGCTGACGCTGATGCTCGGGCCTCTTACGGATACGCTTGCGCAGCAGAACGGCCCAGTTTCCGAACGTGTGGCTGAAGAGCTCCGCGTTGTGCATAGAAACGCTCTGCGTTTGCTCAAACTGGTCAACACGTTACTGGATTTCTCTCGAATCGAAGCTGGGCGAGTGCAGGCTTCATTTGTTCCTACAGATCTCTCCGCTTTTACCGCCGATCTCGCGAGCGTCTTCCGTTCTGCTACGGAGAAGGCTGGCCTTTACCTGAAAATTGATGCTCCGCCATTGTCTGCTGAGGCGTATGTCGATCGAGATATGTGGGAGAAGATTGTTCTTAATCTCATCTCTAACGCATTTAAATATACGCTTAACGGCGGGATTACGGTGCGGTTGCGCGGAGATGATGAGCATATCAAGCTGAGTGTGCAAGATACGGGGAGCGGGATACCGGAATCCGAATTGCCGCGACTTTTTGAGAGATTTCATCGTGTTGAAGGCACGCGCGGGCGTACGCACGAAGGTACGGGGATTGGTCTGGCGCTGGTTCAGGAACTCGTGAAAATCCATGGCGGGACGATCCAGGCTGAGAGCAAGGTTGAGGAAGGGACGACTTTCACGATCACGATCCCTGCTGGCAAAGAACATCTCGCTCCTGAGCGCATTCAGGCGCCGCGCACGCTGGAATCCACCGCGGTGGGATTTAATGCTTATGTCGAAGAAGCCATGCGCTGGCTTCCTTCGGGTTCAGCGGAGAAACAGACGATTGCTGATAGTGCAGCGCTCGAAACGGCGCCGCTGTTGTCCTCGGATTCTCGCGCTTCCGGCAGCGTGACGAAAGACACGATTCTGGTGGCAGATGACAACGCTGATATGCGGGATTACGTCACGCGGCTGTTGTCGGACCGTTATCAGGTGACCGCGGTTTCGGATGGGCGTGAAGCACTGGCGGCTGCTCGCAAAAATCATCCCGCGCTGATTCTTTCCGATGTGATGATGCCCAATCTTGATGGCCTGGGTTTGCTGCGCGCGGTGCGCGCTGATTCTGATCTGGCGGGCACGCCGGTCCTGCTACTCTCGGCTCGGGCGGGTGAGGAAGCTACGCTTGATGGCATTCGCGCGGGTGCTGACGATTACATTGTCAAACCTTTCAGTGCCCGCGAATTGATTGCGCGAATCGATGCGCAGATCGCTCGCAAGCGATTTGAAAAGCAGATCGCTAACGTCGAGCAGCGGCTGCACTCCGCTCTGGCGGCTGCTAAGATGGCGGCGTGGGAATGGGATTCGGTTAACGATATCTGCAATGCTTCAGACACGGCGAATGATGTCTATGGCCTTCGCGCCGATCAGCGTTTCACGGACAGTATTGTTGGTTTCGGGTTGGTCCATCCGGATGATCGGGAAAAGCATAGCAATTTTGTGCGCGGCAAGGCGGAGCGCGGCGAAGATTATCACACCGAGTTCCGCATCATTCGCCCGCGCGATGGTCGTCTAGCGTGGCTTGAAGAGCGAGCCCACTCTGTTACCGATTCTGCCACGGGATTCTCACGCATGGTTGGTCTGGTCACGGACATCACGGAGCGCAAGAATGCTGAGATAATGCTGCGCCGCAACGAAGAGCGCGCGCAATTCATTGTCAAAATGGACGATGCCTTACGTGGGCTGAATGATCCGGACGAAATGTCCAACGCTGCGGCGCGCGTGCTCTGCGAGCACATTCAATGCGACCGGGCGCTGTATGTCGAAGTGGATGAGGACGAAGATAACTGCACGGTTACCGGTGAGTATTCACCGGGGCGGCCGAGCATTAAGGGGCAATACCGGATTTCGCAGTATGGCAAGGATTATGTGGATACGGTCCGTGCCGATCGCCCTTATATCGAGAATGACACGACGCGTTCCTCGTTGTCGCCAATCGAGCGCGAGCAATTTGCCAACTTGCAGATCGGAAGCTTTGTCTCGGCTCCTCTTTTCAAACGCGGCAAGCTGGTAGCGATGTTTGTCGTGCATGATGAGGACCCGCGCCAATGGCAGGAATCCGAAATTGAGGATGTGAACCTCGTCGCCAGCCGCATCTGGGAATCGATCGAGCGCGCCCGGGTGAGCCGAGCGCTGGAGACCAGCGAAGAGCGTTTGGGGCTTGCGGTTGAAGCAGGGGAGCTGGGGACGTTTCACTGCCCGCTTCCGTTGGGAGTGATTATCTGGAACCGCAAGTGCAAAGAACATTTCTGGCTTCCGGCCGACGCGGAAGTCAATATTGAGCGGTTTTATTCGTTGCTCCACGAACAGGATCGCGACCGCACCCGGCAGGCAGTGGAGCACGCGGTCTTTCAGCGGCAGCCTTACGATGTGGAATATCGCACGGTCTCTCCTGAAGGAACGGTCCGATGGATTCGAGCCAAGGGGCGCGCGTATTACGATTCCGACGGGCAACCGACGCGATTTGACGGCATCACACTGGATATCACAGAATTGAAAGTTGCGGAAACTCGGCGCGAGGAATTATTGGCAGCTGAACGGCAGGCGCGCGCCGAAGCGGAGCGTGTGAGCCGCATGAAAGACGAATTCCTCGCCACGCTCAGCCACGAGCTGCGTACGCCCTTGAATGCGATTCTGGGCTGGTCGCAAATCCTTAATCACAGCCAGGTCGATTCGGAAGATGCCAAGCAGGGTCTTGAAGCGATCGAGCGCAATGCGCGGGCGCAAACGCAGATGATTGAGGATTTGCTGGACATGAGCCGAATCATTTCGGGCAAGGTGCGGCTGGATGTGCAGCGGCTTGCTCTGGCGGAGGTAGTTACTAATGCTGTGCAATCGGTGCGTCCTTCGGCGGAGGTAAAAGGGGTGCGGTTGATTACGGTGCTTGATCCTCACGCGGGGCCGATCGCGGGGGATGCGGGGCGGTTGCAGCAGGTGTTCTGGAATCTTCTGACCAACGCGATCAAGTTCACGCCGCGCGGGGGGCGGGTGCAGGTGGTTCTCGAGCGCGTGAATTCGCATCTTGAAGTCAGTGTCATCGATACTGGCGAAGGGATTGATCCATCGTTTTTGCCTTATGTTTTCGAGCGTTTTCGGCAGGCCGACGCTTCTACTACACGGCGTTTTGGTGGGTTGGGTCTGGGTTTATCTATTGTTAAAAATATTGTTGAACTGCATGGCGGGTCGGTGCGCGTCAAAAGTGCTGGCAAGGGACAGGGGGCAACCTTTACCGTCGCGCTGCCTATCGCTTCGACAATCCATGACAATGACGAAGATCTCACCACGCATCGCCACCCGCGCATCAGCCAGCATGCTCCGAGCTTCGGCGAATCGCCCGACTTGCAGGGCATTACGATTCTTGTGGTGGATGATGATGCAGATGCGCGCGATGTGATGCGACGCATTCTAGGCGACGGGGCGGGAGCGAAGATTATTCTGGCTGCGTCGGCTGCTGAAGCGATGGAGCTGCTGCAGCGGCAGCGGCCGAATATTCTCATCAGCGATATCGGGATGCCGGAGGAAGATGGGTATGACCTGATCCGGAAGGTGCGGGCGCTGCCCCCGGAATCGGGTGGGCGGACGCCTGCGATTGCGCTTACCGCCTTTGCGCGGAGCGAGGATCGCCAACGTGCTTTGCGCACGGGGTACCAGATGCATGTTGCGAAGCCTGTGGAGCCGTCGGAGCTGTTGACTGTCTGCGCTAGCCTTACTGGACGGGTGTGATAGGCGAAGCTCGCGGAGTATTTTCTACATTCCATATCTGGTTTTCATGCGAAATGTGTTTCGTTAGAGCGGTGCGCTGTTTTAGAGCATTTTTCACTTTGACCTGGCGTCCTGACTGATTCAATAGCCGGGATGCAACGCATCCCGGTTGAACCGGGACGACGTTTCGTCCCGGCTATTGACGCTAGGTATGCCGCACAATTTCGCGAATTAATTCCTATGAATTCCTGAAATGGCTTTTTTAAAATTCTTACTGAGCTGATCTGTCTGACAAACCAAGTTGGCCTCTGTGTCTCTGCGGCTAATCTTTCTTTATCTCTTTTTAACATTCCCCGCGCGCACTATTAACAACTCGCTTCTAAATTCCCTGCACTTTTACAGGGAACTCCATGCAGGAAAAACGTCGCTCTGCCTTTACCCTGGTTGAGCTGCTCGTTGTCATTGGCATCATCACCGTTTTGATCGCGATTATTCTGCCGGCATTGAATAAGGCGCGGGCTGCTGCGTTGGAAATTGTTTGTGCGAGCAATCTGCATCAGTTTGGCTTGGGGATACAGATGTATGCTGATGCGAATCGGGGCGATCTGCCGCAAAAGGGGCCGGATGGTTCGGGGCCGGGTTCGAATGCGTTTAGCCCGTCGGGTGGCGTTATTGGCTACAACGATCCGAGTATCTGGTTCAATGCAATCCCGCCTTATGTGAAGCAGGAATCGTATTATCAAACGATCGTCGATGCGCAGAACGGCCTGAAAGAACCGCCGAAGATGGGCGACAAGAGTATCTTCATTTGTCCGACCGCAGGGCCGGCGTTGGTCTATCCAAGTTCGGGGCAGGACATTATTGCGGATGGCTACTATTGGCTTTATGGCACTGATTCCACCGGCTATGTCAAAAATCCCACTGGGCTCAAAGTCGCTGGGCAATTCCCGTTTGATATGTCATACGTTTGGAATTCCAAGCTTACTACGATTCTTGGGGGGACCAATCCAACCACTATCAAAATGTGCCAATGCCGGCCGAGCAGTGAAGTGGTTCTGATGGTCGAGAAGATGGCTAATTACGGGGAATATTCGCTTCCTGCGGTGCAGGCCTACGCCCATACGCCGGTGGGCCAAGGGAGATACAGCGGAAAAATCACGCCAATGGGTTTGGATAACAATATCGGCCAAAGCAAATCCACCTACACCCGCTTCACGACGCGCCATCGTGGTGGGGGGTATCTGCTCTTTGCTGATGCTCATGTCGCCTGGTATTCCTGGATCGACACGCAAATTCCCGTTGGCAGCTCTTCCGCTGGGAATGCTAACCAACCTGGCAAAATCATCTGGTGCCCGCTGGGGCCGACGAACTAATGTGAATGGCGAATTAAAATCACACGAAATATTTAGCGGCGTGTCCGAAGGACCGCGCTGATTAGCGATATCCAACGCGGTGCTACGCACCGCCGCTAAATATTGGTGGGAGAATTTTTCGAGCAGTGATCATTTGAATTTCGTCATTTGGGCCGCCCGCGAAATCTTTCGCCTCATCGCATAAAATCTCTCCATGCCCAACCTGACTCCTGCCGTTCATGACCGCGACCATTCGCTCGGCCCGAACACTGCTGCGATTACGCTCGTCGAATATGGCGATTACGAATGCCCGGATTGCCTCAACGCGGTGCCGATCATCCAGCAAGTCCGCCAGGCGCTGGGGGATAAATTACGTTTTGTTTTCCGGCATTTTCCGCGCAGCGCGATTCACCCGCACGCCAGTGTGGCCGCAGAAGCCGCTGAAGCTGCTGCGGCGCAGGGAAAATTCTGGGAAATGCACCAGGCCCTTTTCGATCACCAGAAACAGCTCGGCGAAATTGACCTGGGAAATCTTGCCCTGAAAGTCGGGCTGGAAATTTATCAGTTCGAAGCAAGCCTTTCGCAAAAGCGCTATCGGCAGCATATTGCGGCTGATTTTGAAAGCGCGCAGCAAAGCGGCGTGACCAAAACCCCGACCTTCTTCATCAACGGCCAGCAATATAAAGGGCCAAACACTGCCGATGCTCTGCTGACGGCGCTTCAAGCTGTCCCCACCAATGAATCCGTTTGAAATTTCATTCACACTCATTTTATCCTTCAAATCCTTCGCACGGTTCTCGCTGCCCTCATTGCATTCCCAAGAATAAGCCCCGACAATTCCAATCGTTTCCCACGAGAAGGTGACCACGCATGTCCGAACAAACCGCGCACGAAAATCCCTCGGCGATCTCCACTGAAGCTCCGTCATCCCTGCGGCCTTCTCCCGCGCAGCCGCCGCATCGCCGAAGCTGGCTGCGCTGGATCATCCTCGCGATTGTGGTCGTCCTCGTGCTGATTTTCGGCATTCCTTATGTGATCGCATCGCTTAACACCGTCTCTACCGATGATGCGTATGTGAATGGGCACGTTACCTTCGTTGCGGCCCGCGTTCCCGGGCAGGTTTCGCGCGTTCTCGTTGATGACAATAACCGCGTTCACAAGGGCGATCTGCTCGTGCAGTTGGATAAGGAACCTTATCAGGTGCAGGTGAATATCGCGCAAGCTACCGTCACCGCTGCCGAATCCGATCTAGCCGCTGCTCAAGCGCAGGTTCGCGCTCAGGAAGGGCAGGCGCGCAGCTTGCGGTTCAATCTTGAGCACTCTATCGAAGATGTGGATAACCAGGTCGCGCTGCTGCATTCGCGCGTGGCGGCTCTGGATTCAGCAAATGCTGCTCTCGCTAAAGCGCAAGCGGACTACGATCGGGCGCAGCCGCTGGTGAAAACCGGCGCTCTGGCGGCCGAGGAATTGGACCGTCGCCACGAAGTGCTTCTGGTCGCCCAGGCCAATGTGCAAGCCGCTCTTGAGGGTGTCTATCAAATCCGCGTCTCGCTCGGCCTGCCCCCCAAACCCGCGCAAGGCTCCGATCTCGCCGACGTCCCTTCCGATCTCGATCAAACTTTCTCTTCCGTCCGCCAGGCCCAATACGCTCTGGCCGAAGCTGCCGCGCAGCTAGGCGTCAACGAACCTTTCAACCTCACGCCCAAGCAAATGGTCGCCGAGTTTTACAAGCGCGATCCATCTGGCAACATCGACAAAATCTACGATCAGCTCCTCAAAATCGCCCCCCTCATCAAGCAAGCCAACGCCAAACTTCTCGAAGCCCAGCGCAATCTCGATCAAGCCAATCTAAATCTGACCTACTGCGATGTGGTTTCTGATATCGACGGCGTTGTTACCCGCCGTGATGTCAATCCCGGCAACAATATTCTCGCCGGACAAAGCCTGATGGCGGTCCGCTCGCTGCGAGAAATCTGGATCGACGCTAATTTCAAAGAAACTCAACTGCGCTATCTCCGCATCGGCCAACGCGTCGATTTGGATGTCGACATGTATGGCGGCCATCAAAGCTTTAAGGGCCGAATCACCGGCTTCACCATGGGCACCGGCTCCACGCTGGCTTTACTCCCCGCCGAAAACGCCACGGGTAATTTCGTCAAAGTCGTGCAGCGGCTCCCCGTGCGAATTGATCTAATTAATTATGACCCAGATAAAGTGCCACTGTTCATCGGCCTATCCGTGACGCCGGTGGTGCATATCAATGAAGAAACCAGTGGGGCTGATGCGGGGAAAGTTTTGCAGCCGTATATGGCGACGCCGGCAACGCAGCCATGAGTCTTACGAAAAAAGCGTTGTAGAAGCGGCTTTAGCCGCTCATTTAAATCCCGGGCAGCTAAAGCCGCCCCAACATACGGTCTACTTCCGAGCGGATATTACGCATTCGTGCCGCCATCGACGGTCAGGTTTGCTCCTGTAATGTAAGCGGCTTCCGGGCTGGAGACGAATGCTACCAATGCTGCAACCTCATCGACCGTTCCGTATCGTTTGAGAGCCGTGTTAGCCTTTTGCGGCGCGGCCCACTCGCCGGCGGCGGGATTTAAATCCGTATCGATTGGACCTGGCTGCACGTTATTCACTGTGATAGCCCGCTCTCCGACTTCGCGCGACAATCCCTGGGTAAACATTTTGACCGCGCCCTTCGTTGCCGAATATGCCGCGAGACCCGGAGTCATATTTCGCTCGCCCACGCAGGAGCCGATCATGATAATCCTGCCGCCATCCTTGATATGCTTCAGCGCTGCCTTGGTCGCGACCAGAATCCCACGGAAGTTGAGATTGATCATGAGGTCCAGCTCTTCCAGCGTCGCCTCTTCGAAGGTTTTGGGAATAGCCGTGCCGGCATTATTCACCAGCACATCGAGCCTGCCGAATGTCGCGACGGTTTTCTCGACCGCCGCGGTAACCGCCTTGGCATCGGTCGCATCGGCTTGAACTGCAATCGCCTTTCCACCCGCCGCTTCAATCGCCTTGACCACCGTCGCTGCTGCGTCCGCGCCTTTTGAATAAGTGATGGCAATCTTGGCCCCATCTGCCGCGAGCCGCTTGGCAATCCCGGCCCCAATGCCGCGCGAGCTGCCGGTGACCAACGCAACTTTACCTTCTAGTTTTTTGGACATGATAATCTACAGTTGAAATCACGGATTTTGGTTTTAGTTACTGACGACGGTGCACGAAACGGTTAACGTCAGGAAATTTGCAATTCTGTATGGGGGGCACTCCCTGCCAATTTCGGAGCCAAGTTATGATCATTACAGGTGATACTATTCAAGCCACGGCCAGATGCCTGGCGTGAGGAATCTCTCGTGGCTTCACAGGCCTGATCTGATCCATTTCCAACGTCACCACAGCAGCCGTCTGCCCATCGAGCGTAACAAATTCCATCTCGCAGGCCTTGGCATCTTTGTAAATGTGAACAACCGTCCCCACATCGCCGGCCTTAAGACCCTCAGCCGGAACGTCCGTATTCAAAACTGCTCGTTCATGTTCCTTAATCATATCGATCTCATTCTAGGCTTGTGGGTATGCTGTTACCAAGCGAGGGTTGAGCGATCCTTGATCAATAATCCAGATTGACCTGATGCGAACCGATTTGCCGGAGGGCGTATCGATGCTGCCATCGATCGCAAATTTATCACCATGCAAAGTGCGAGTTGTCTTAATTATGATTCCGTTAATTGCCAGGGATCGAAGAGCGGATTGAAGCAACTCCCATTGTTCAACGGAAAATCCAGAGCTGAAGAAAAATTGCGCTTTGCCGCCATTGTCTGGATGCATTTGATTCAACAAATACGAGACAATCTTCTCCTGATCGACAATAGCCAGTTCGGCGTTTGGCAACATAAAAGTTGTTAATGCTCCAAATGCCATGTTAAAGACTTTTGCGCGAAATAGCGCGTTTGGCGTGATTACACAGTTGTCCAAAGTTTTTGACGTTTGCGCCGTCTTCTGTGGTATAAATCCCCCCCGTGACCACCGCCGCGCTCCCCCTTTCTCTCGAACGCCGCCGGATCAACCCGCGTCTCGTCGCACTTGCGGTGGTTATTCCGACGTTCATGGAAGTTCTCGATACGACGATCGCCAACGTGGCGCTCCGATATATTGCCGGCGGTCTTTCAGCACCCGCTACCGATAGCGAATGGGTCATCACCAGTTACCTTGCGGCCAACGCGATCATCCTTCCCATCTCCGGCTGGCTCGCCACGCGGCTTGGGCGGCGAAATTATTTTCTGATTTCTATTGCTATCTTCACCCTTGCCTCCGCGCTCTGCGGCATGGCGACCAGCTTGAACATGCTGATCGCCTGCCGAGTTTTGCAGGGATTGGCTGGCGGGGGGCTGCAACCTTCCAGCCAGGCCATTCTGCTCGATGCTTTTCCGCGCGAAAAGCAGGGATTGGCGATGACTATCTTCGGCATTGCGGCCCTCCTCGCGCCCGTTGTTGGGCCGACGCTGGGTGGTTACATCACCGACAACTATGGCTGGCGCTGGATCTTCTACATGAATCTGCCCGTCGGCCTCATCGCCCTGGCCATGAGCTATGCCCTCGTCGTCGATCCCGATTATCTCAAGGAAGAGCGCGTAAAAATGAAACGCGCCAATAGCCGCTTCGATACCCTGGGCCTTTGCCTGCTCTCCATCACCATGGTCTGCTGGGAAATCATGCTCAGCAAAGGGCAGGAATGGGACTGGCTCGGCGATCCGTTCTGGCGCGTGCAAAGTTTGCTGATCCTATTTGCTCTCTGCCTGGGTGGTCTGATCTACCGCGAATTGAAAATTAAAAATCCGCTCATCAACTTTCGCACGCTGCTCGATCGCAATTTCCGCGCCTGTTGCATCATCATCTTCTGCACCTACGCGGTCCTCTACGCCAACACCACCAGCTTGCCTGCGCTTCTCCAATCCCTTTTCGACTACGACGCCACGACCTCCGGCCTGGTTCTCTCCCCCTCAGGAATAGGCGCTGTTCTTATGCTGGTAATCATCGGCACCCTGCTCGGCAAAGGTGTCGATGCGCGCTGGCTCATGGCTGCGGGACTCTTTGTTCTCGCCGCGGGAAACTATTGGCTGGCGAATCTCAATCTCGATGTCAGCCCCTGGCAGATCGTCTGGCCGCGCGTGGTTTTCATCACCGGGATTTCGATGATCTTTGCACCGCTGAATGTCGCTGCGTTCCTGTACATTCCCCAGGAGTTGCGTGGCGCCGCCGTGGGCCTGCTTGCGCTGCTGCGCAATGAAGGCGGCAGCGTCGGCACCTCCATGGCACAAACGATCCTCGAACGCCGCGAGCAATTTCATACGCTGCGCCTGAATGAAAAGCTCGATAGCTTCAACCCCGCCGTGCAAAACCTTTTCCGCCAGGGACACGCCTTTTTCCTCCAGCACACGCCCGACATACCCGCCGCCACAAAAATGACCCTCAATCTCCTCCAGAATTCGCGCGACGGCCAGGCCCTTTCCCTTGCCTATTTCGATGTTTTCTTCTGCTCCGCCGTCCTTGCTGGTGGCTTGATTTTTCTCGTGCTGCTCATGCGCCGCTCCGTCGCCGCCAAAGGGGCTCACATCGGCGCGGAATAATCCGCCGGAAAGAGCCAATCCCGTCCCCGGCTCGAAATTAAGCCGATTATCAATCCTTTCCCAACCGATTCTTAACGCCGCATTCAAGCACAATTCATTTGACGATAATCTGATCTCAAAATCGCGGCGGTTCAATTCCCGCCGTCAGCCGAAGAAACCGCGAATTGGGTGTCGGTGTGTTGCATAACCGCTGTACGGTTGGCTTTCTATCCCGGGTTGCCCTGCTGGTCGCTTTGGCTTTCTCGACCCGCAACACAAGCCTCCTCCGCCACGCCCGCGCCGGCTAGTCCCATTACCGGCGCGGGCGCAAAGGCGGATGTTTCCTGGAAGTAAACTTTAGACGGCCACAATTGGCCGATGTTCTTCGCGCGCTGCAGATTTATGGTACCAGCGGTACTTTCGAGTGATTGCCGCTCTGATCACCGAGCCATGAAAAAAAGTTACATGGCCTAAGGTCATACGTTTAGCACTTTCCTTATTGACACTCACATAGAAAAGTGATTAATTAGCTCTTAAGAATTGAGCTTAAACAATCCTTTCTTTTTGTTGTCTTTACTCAATTCTTTGCTCAGGCGGTTGGAGAAGTGTTTTAAATATTGAAGTTGTTCAACTCTAGTTTTTAGTGAGGAGGACAGATGCGCAGGAAATCCATTATTCCACTACTGGTTCTGGCGACGGCTGCGACGGCGGTGGCATTGCCGACATCGTTGAATATCAATTTTGCGAATCAGCCCACCAGCACGGATGTGCCGGATACGGGATTTGATGCGGCTTATAACCCGTCGCCTTCTTCTAATCCGAGCAATTTTAATCCGACGACGGCAAGCGGATTTTTCATCGGCGAGATTCCCAACGCTTCTTCCAATACACTGAATATCTGGACCGATCCGGGAGATATTTACGGGGATTATGAAGACGCCACCAACTCCGCTCACAATGTCTTCTATTCCAACTTCGCAACGGGAAGCCAGACGACCGTGACGGCGAATGTCACGCTCACGAATTTAAACAACAATTATCATGGCGGAGGAATCTGGCTGGGGACCGATGAGAATCACTACATTCGATTAGGCGTGATTTATAACGGTGGCACGGCGAATGTGGAGATGCTTCGTGAGAACGAAGACCTCTGGCCACCACAGACCAATGGCCAGGGACAAAGCGGCGATGGGAATGACATCGCTGATCAGCAGGAGGTGACCCCCGACACGGTGGGTCCGGCAGGAACCTATCTAAATACCATCAATGTGGAACTGCAATTAATTCTGACCGGCAGCACCGCGCGGGCGCAATATAGTCTCGACGGCGGAAACAGCTGGTTGCCCGTCGATTCGCAGGTGCCTTATTTCGCGGGTTTGGCTACCAGTCCAGCGGACGGTGCTACGGTGCAGGGCGGCTTTAAAGTCGGCCTGTTCGGTTTCGGTGGCGGCAGCACTACGACTGGCGAAGCATTGGCGTCCTTCCAGACCTTCAATGCTCAGACGGTCACGCTGCCGAATGTGCAGTGGAACACCGGCAGTGGCAATGCGTCGAATACGGCCAATTTTTCTAATCTGACCACCACCGCAAATCTGGGCAACGAAGGCCGAATCTATGAATTCGGAAATGTAGCCGGGCAATCCGGCGTGACGACTGTCACATTGGATAGTGGATTGAGCGGCACGCTGGATGTAGGCGGATTGCTCTTTAGCAGCACCGCGGGTTATACGATCACCGGTTCGAAAGGCCTGGTTGTTAATGGTGGATTGATTCGCTCTGAATCTGGTGTGAACACGATTTCTGCTCCGATGACAGTGAGCGGATATGCACGCGTCGATAGCCAAATTGAAGTGGATGCTGGTAGCAAACTGGTTTTGGCCGGTGCAACTGTGCCGCGGCTGAACAGCATTGTTATCAATGGCACGGGCCAATTGGATTTAACCACCAATTCCCTGGAACTGGATTACGAAAGCTCCGCGACCGATCCATTCAGCACGATCCTGGGTTATTTGAAGTCTGGATATAACAAGGGCGCTTGGAACGGCAGCGGAATTATTTCGTCCTCTGCAGCAGCGCACGACGCGGGCACCGGGCTGGCGGTGATTGATACGGGTGTGACGCCCTGGCCACGCTTGAATCAATTTGGCGGCCACAATGTGGGATCGAATGATCCAGTATCCGTATCGCCCGGTGCAACCGGCCGCGATGTATTGATCATGTATACCTGGCTGGGGGATGTGAATCTGGATGGAACGGTGACCGAGAGCGACCTGCAGGCGATGACGCCAATGAGCTCCGGAGCCACCTGGGTGAATGGCGATTTCAATTATGACGGAGCGGTCAATGCTGATGATTACGCGCTCTTTCAACTTGGTAATGCGCTGCAGACGGGTGTTCTAGCCCCCGCGCCGGAACCGGGAAGCCTGGTATTTGGAGCGATTGCTCTGGCGGCTCTGCGGCGAAGAAAAAAATAAATAAGAATGGTCGGGGCGAGACTGTGTAGGTTTCGTCTGTTTGTGACATGTCTTTCGATCCGGCGCCAATTTTGGGCGCAACAACAGTAGGAGGAAGTGATGAAAACTCGTTACACAATCGCCATGATGGTCATGGCCTGCTCTTCGATGGCTCTTGCGCTGCCGACGAGCATTTCGTTGCCGCTAACCAGTGCCACTCCCAGCGAGACATTGGCAGCGACGGGATTTGATAATGCGTACAACCTCGACACCACGGATACTGCTAATGAGAATGGCACCACTGTGCCGGCGTTTAACGTGGCATCCAATGGCTTATCCATTGCGACCCTGGGCGGCGATATTTACGGGCAGTATGACACGACTACTGCCAATAACGCTAAGAACGTATTTTTCTCGGGGCTCGATCCAGACGGTGCAGGCGGCACGACAACGGTTACCGCTGATATCACCATCGCCAATCTGAACAACAATTTTCATGGCGGCGGTATCTGGATCGGTATGGATGAGAACCATTACGTGCGGTTAGGTTTGATTAATAACGGCAACAACATTGTTGCTGAAGCGATTCGTGAGAACATGGACTATTGGAACGCTGCACCCAACGATCCTCCGGCAACCAGCTCCGATATTCTGGATGAGCAACTTGTCGTCGCGAGCTCGGCGACACCACAAACCACGCCGCTCAGCGCGGTGCTGGAAATTGTGCGCACTGGAACAACGGCAACAGCTTATGTCAGCACCAATGGCGGGACGACATTCCAACCAATCGGGGCTGCGTTCCCCAATGTTGATACAGTTGCCAGCCAGATGACCAATCCGAGCACGGATTCGTATGACACGCCGCCGGAATTTAAGGTGGGTGTGTACGCTTTCGGCGGCGGGAATGATAATCCCGGCGCTCCGGGTGAAGCGGTCGCGACATTTACCAATTTCTCCGCGGCGAGCGTGCCGGAACCCACGGCACTTGGCTTGGCACTGGCCGCTATGCCATTGCTGCGACGACGGAAATGAAAGTAATGTGAAATTTGTTGTTGTAGTGAATATCACATGCGACGATGCCCCCGGCATGCTACCTCCGGGCCGGGGCTCGTCGTTCTTTTTTTTCTAAGGATAAAACCTGAATTGACTTAAGGTCGTATAGAAGACTATTTTGGAAACAATTGCCATCTCGCGTCGGTGTTGTCGGTGAAGGAAAATCATTTCGCGGAGTAGCTTATGCGATTGGAACGCAGCAGAGGATTCACGCTCGTCGAACTGCCTGCGGTGAGCAGAGGGAACCGCCCGGCCTTTACCTTGGTCGAACTGCCCGCAGTGAGCAAAGAGAAACGCTTTGCGTTTACTCTTGTCGAACTGCTGGTGGTCATAGGGATTATTGCCCTGCTGATCAGCATTCTGCTGCCATCACTGAATAAGGCTCGCCGTCAGGCGCAGATGGTGCAGTGCCAGTCGAATATGCGGCAAATGATTAATGCCGTGATCATGTTCTCCAATGAGCATAACGGCTATCTCCTGAAGCGTACGTTTAATCAGGGAGCCTTGGTTGATGATGGCGGCAACATTGTCAGCAATGACAACTGGGGTTTTACCACGCCGCGCTGGGAGTGGGATTACGTATTGAACACGCTTTATGTCCACAACAAGAATGTGTTCCACTGCCCTGCGGACGGCAGCAGCGTGGTGCGCGGAAGCGATGTGACCACGCAGTCGCCGGCGCCAGCGATCACTACTACGAATGATGTTAATTATGTTTCCTATCGCTTGAATTCGTCGGCGATCGCGCCGAGCCTCGTGAATGATTCCTACGGCTATCCGATTGAAGAAGATGTGAAGATCACGCAGCTGCATCCTTCCTTCAAAGCGATGTACATCTGCGAGGGGACGGATGTGATTGGGGGCGGCCTACCTTATCCGCCGCACCATGTGGCGACGTGGGATACGAGTTATGCGGGGGTGGGCGCTCCGTCGGGCACGGACCATGTGGGAAAATCGTATCCGAATAACATTGCTTACAATCGCCACGGGCCGAATTCAGCGAATATCGGAACAACCTATAGCGCCACTGATGCGCGTTGGGGCAACAGCCGCGCCAACTATGCATTCCTGGACGGGCATGTGGAATCGCTGGACTGGAACAGCACCTGGGCACCGATGGGCGCGTTGACGACAACATCGCAGAGCGCGTTTGGTTCCACCAGCAGTACGACCAATTTTACGATCTGGAGATTCCGTTATGATCCGAAGCTGAAGATGGATCAGCTGCCGCAGTAATGTTCCTTGGCTGTTGGAGGAGGGACGAATTTTGAGGAGAGAAAATGCAGCGACAATTAGTAGAGCCGCTGGAAAACCGTTGTTTACTTAGCGGCAATGGGCTGGTGGGATATTATTACAACGGCACGTCGGAGACGACGCGCGTGATGACGCGCAATGATACGAACATCAATTTTAATTTTGGCAGCGCAGCGCCGGTGCCGCAGATAACGGGGAGCTATTCAATTAAGTGGCAGGGGCAGATTCTCCCGCCCACCACGGGGATTTACACGTTTTACGTGGACGCAACTGATGGCGTGCAGCTAAGCGTGCGGGGAACGCAAATTATCAATCGCTGGAGCGACGGCAGCGGAGAGCTGACCGGCACCATTGCACTCAGCGGCGGGCAGATGGTCGATCTCGAGCTGGATTATTTTAACGACACCGCTAACGGCAACGTGCAACTCTATTGGTCCGCGCCCGGCATCAGCAAGCAGACCATCCCAAATGCGGACATCTACAACACATTCGGTGTGGACTACACAATAACCAATCCGATAGCGCCCAGCGGGGCAGACCCATGGGTGACTTACGAGAACGGGGAATATTATTACGCCTACTCGGACGGGGGAGCGCTGTACGTGTCAGCATCTGCGACGCTGGAGGGAATCGGCACGGCATCGGGGACGAAGATTTATCAACCGCCGGCCGGGACGATGTACTCAGAAGATTTGTGGGCGCCGGAGCTGCATTACATCAGTGGGCTGTGGTATGTCTACTTCGCAGCGGATAACGGCAATAACGACAACCACCGCATGTATGTATTGCAATCGACGGGGCAGAATCCGCAGGGGCTTTATAATTTCAAAGGAGAAATTGAAGCGACGGCGGACAAGGGCGTGCCGACAGCTACAACTGCGTTTCCCATCGATCACTGGGCAATCGATGGAACAGTGGTGACAATTGGTTCGAGCAATTATTTCGTCTGGTCGGGTTGGGATGGGACAGACCCCAATGGCCAAAGCCAGGTGCAGCAGAATTTGTATATCGCCCTGATGAGCAATCCCTGGACGATCAGCGGATCGCGCTATGTGCTGTCACAACCGACGTATTCGTGGGAGCAGAATGGGCTGCCGATCAATGAGGGACCGGAGGAATTGGCCGGGCCGACGGGAAAAGTATTTGTGATTTATTCAGCGAGCGGGTACTGGACCAATCAGTATTGCCTGGGGCAGCTGGAATACAATGCGGGTAATCCGCTCCTGCAAAGCTCGTGGATTAAGAGCGCGAATCCCGTGTTTCAGCAAGCAGGCAGCGTGACGGGTGTGGGGCATGCATCTTTCACCACATCGCCAGACGGGACGCAGGATTGGATTGTATACCACGCGCATAGTCCGACATTTGATTCGACGGGGATTCGGGATATTCACACCCAGCAGTTCACGTTCAACGCCGATGGCACGCCGAACTTTGGGTCGCCCGTGCAGGATGGAGTTGCGTTGGAAGAGCCATCAGGAACTCCGCACTACACGCCGAATTTTAATTACCCGGTTTATCCCGCTGCTCCGCAGGCGATTGTTGCGACCAGCGCAATCGTGCATGCGGGAACATTGCAGATTAATTTCTTCGGCATGCAAAATGGAGCGATAGGGGGGATCAGCCTCACGCCGATCTTGATTCATCATGTCACGGTCGTGACCGTTGTGGTACCTCCTCCGCCGCCGGTGATCATACCGCCCGTAAAAATCGCGACGATTGCCAGTACGGTTTTGCAAAGCTCGCCGTTTTCGATCGCAGCGCTGGAGGGTCTGGCCGCGTTGTCTGGCAATTTAGCCAGCGTAAGCGTAATCGAAATGACACCAGAACCCGTGCGGCGTTAATTTTTTTGACAGGATTTATACCTAAGACAAAAAGGGGCAGACTGACACGATCTTGCGAGGCAAGATAGGTAATACTCTCTACACATGGACACGCGCGGCTACGGAATGGCATTCCAGGCGTAAGTTTGCTCACATCGCTGGCGAGCGATGGCAAACGTTTGACATTATCGGGCGTGGAATTTCCTTGGCAATTACTGATATTTTCATTAAATTTATTTGACAGGCGCGCGATTGCATTTCTATATTGGCCGCCGTGGCTATGGAAGGTCCTCCCCAAGGGTAAGGGGTGATCTCTCGCATATCAAAAAAGTTGTTTTGTCAGAAAGGATGTCCCGATGTTTGTCTCGCGTTTTCATCGCGTTGCTCGGCGGCTATCTCGTGCGTCTGTCCAGAAAATGATCGGCACAAGTGCGCAGCAGGTTTATTCCAAACATAAAAACGGCTGGCGCGGCATCGAAACGCTGGAGACACGCAGGCTGCTGTCAGCGGATGTGTGGACGGGAAATGCGCATGACAACAACTGGGCCACCGCGAGCAACTGGCAGAGCGGAACGGCGCCGGCAACGGGAGACACGGTTACGATTGGCTCCGGATTCACCGCGATCAATATCGCTTCGGGGACCATCAGCCTGAATTCACTGACAACCCAATCGCCGATCACCATGAACGGCGGCACACTGAGCGTCAGCAATGTGGCCAGCTTCACCGCCAATCTCACGCTTAACGGCGGGACGATCAACAATACCGTCATCTCGTTCAGCAATAGCGCTGAGCTCATCGCGTCAACAAGCGGAAGCAATCTGCTCAGCGGCGACACGGTGCTGGGGACCATTGATCTGAGCAAATATGTCGGCGCGACCGTGCAGGTGAATAACGGCCTGGTAATGAGCAGTCCCACGGATAACCCCAGCCAGGGCGGGCAAATTCTCATTGGCGACAGCACGGGGACTTATCGCGGCAATTTGAATTTTGGTGGCACCGTCGCTGAATCGATCACGGGAAATGGTGGCGTGAATGTCTCGATCATTTTCGGCAATAACGCCAGCAATCAGATCAACAATAATATTTCCGTTGCAGGCGCCGGAACAGCGGTAACGCTGGGATCAAGCGTGACGGTCAGCGGCACGCAAGGCATTTTCCGCGGCACTTACACGGCCAGCGAATATATCAACCAGGGAACGATCGAATCGACTGGCGGAAATAGCGTCAGTGTCTCTAGCACGCTATTGAATCAGGGCACCATCGGCGCCACTGGCAATAGCACGCTGAGCGTAACCGCGGCATCAGGAAATCTCGGCAACGTCGCGGCGATGACCGATGCCAGCACCATCAACCTCAGCGGAACCTCTTACACCATCAATGATCCAGTCAACGTAAGCAAAGGAACGCTCACGATTGCTGGCACGTTCACGAACTCCAGCACGATCTCGCTGACTTCTGCAGCGACCATGAATCTCACGCTTACAGGCACTTCGAGCAATGTCGGCGTGATCAGTGAAAACGCCTCCACCCTCAACCTGCGCGGCGATTTTGCGCAGACGGCGCTGGGAACCATCTCGCGCACGGGTGGGACAATTAATCTGATCGGCACGCTGGAAAATACCGGCGGCACGCTGGCGCTGACCAGCACGAGCGGCCCGTGGTATTTGGATGCCGGCACCATCAAGGGCGGCACCATCAGCGAAAGCGGCACCGGGCAATTGCTCTTTACCACGCAAACTGCCAGCGTGCTCAATGGCGTGACCATTGACGGCAATCTCGATCTGAGCGAAGCGGTGAATGTGACCGCGCAGGTTCAGGGCGGCTTGGTGCTCGGCGCTTCGCCGGACACCCCGACCACGCCGGGACAGATTCTCATTGGCAACGCCGCTGCTTCCACCACCGGCACATTGCAATTCACCGGCACCACCTCGCAAACCGTTGCTCCAGCCTCGGGATTAACCGCACAAGTCGTCTTCGGCGGAACCAGCAGCGATTTTATTAACAACAACATTAACAATGGCTCAGGCGTCGGCGGCTCCATCATCTTCGCGCCCGGCGTGACGATCGATGGCAAATATGGCCAGATGACCAGCAGCGTCGTGTCGGCTAGCAGCTTGTTCGTCAACGAAGGAACTATCGATTCAGGTGCGAGCGGAACGCTCACGATTGCTGGCAATCTCCAAAATCAGGGCACGATTGAAGTGGATAATGGCAGTACGTTGACCATCTCCGCTATGCAGGGGAATATCGGCACGGCCACGATCAACGGCACCGGCAAACTCTCTCTGGCCGGCTCGTATACGAATAATCTGGGATTGAGCGCGCCTTCGGGCAGCACTTTGACCCTCGCGGGCACCTGGACCAACGCAGCGCCAATCACCGCAACCAGCGCCACGCTCAGCATCGGCGGGACATTCAGCAATAACAGCACGATCAGCGCGACCAACACCACCACGAGTCTCGCGGGTACATCATTTACCGTGGCGAATCTCGGCACATTCAATCGCAGCGGCGGGACCGTTTATCTCACCGGCACATTGAGCAATGTTGGCGCGACTTTGGCGCTGAATAGCACGACTGGCCCATGGATTTTGCAGGGCGGCACGTTAACCGGCGGGACTATCAGCGAGAGCGGCACCGGCCAATTTATCGTTTACACCAATGGCAGCGGCAACAACACGCTGGATGGCGTGACCGTGCTGGGAAATCTCGACGTGAGCGAAGTGTATGGAGCGGTTACGCAGATCAAGGATGGCCTCACCATCGGTTCTTCGCCTGATACGCCGACCACGCCGAGCGTGATCTTGCTCGGAAATTCAATCGGTTCGACGTATGGCGAGCTGGTGTTCGTTGGCACGACGGGACAAACCGTGGCGCCCGTTGCCGGCAGCACGATGGAGATTCGCTTCGGTGCACTCTCAGGCAGCTCCAATGAGCTCTACAACAGCATCAGCAATGCAGGCAATGGGTTGCCCGTTACGCTGGCTGCGGGCGTGACCGTGGATGGGAACAACGGCGCGTTGGCCGGGGCATCTACTACCAGCACCTTTACCAACCAAGGCGCCATCAACGCCAGCGGCGGGGGAACGATTAATGTCAGCAAGCCGCTGACCAACCAGGGAACGCTCCAGGCGAGCAATGGAACCCTCAGCGCGCTGCAATTGACCAACCTTTCCGGCGGCACGCTGACCGGCGGTAACTACGAAGCCGACGCGCATGCGACTCTGGCGCTGAATGGTTTCATCAACACCGACGCGGCCAATGTTGTTTTGGATGGAACCAGCTCGAACATCAGCGATGGCGCCAGCAGCGCGCTGTTGCATTTGAATGCGGTGAGTGCAGGCGCGACCTTCAGCCTCAGAGACGGCCAAAGTCTCTCCGATACGCCGACCACCACTGGTTTAACCAATGACGGCACCATCGGCGCCAGTAGCGTCAGCACGCTGAGCGTCGCGGGCACCTACACGCAAAATGCCGATGGCACATTCGCCACGCAATTGACCAGCCCCACCAGCGTCGGCAAGGTTACTTCGACCGGCGTGATGACATTGAACGGCACGCTGCTGCCGAGCTTTGCCGCAGGTTACGATCCCGCATCTTCAGTGACATTCACCGTGGCAAGCGGATCGTCGCTATCGCAAAACGTGTCGCTGGCTGCGGTCACAACGCCGAGCGGGCGCGGCGTAGCGATGCACTTCAACAGCACGTCGGCGATTGTCGCCGTATTGCCATTGGCTCCGTCGACGCCGCATATGACCGCGGCGAGCGATCATGGCATCAGCAACACGGACGGTATCACTAACGATAACGCACCCGATTTCACCGGCACCGCGCAAGATGCAGGAAGCGTGGAATTGTTCACCGGCAACACCTTGATCGGCACGGCCAGCATCAGCAGTGGGGCATGGACCGTACACACCAGCACGCTGGCGGATGGCACGTACCAGGTGACGGCGAAAGTGGTCGATACCGCTGGCGATATCGGCCCGGCGTCAGCTCCGCTGACCATCGTGATCGACACGGTTGCGCCAACGATTGCCGCATCGATCAATGCTCCAGCGTCCACCGGTTGGTACAACATCGCGACCGGCGCGGCTACCGTGACTTATACGGCCTCGGATAACGCCGGTGGTTCAGGCCTGGCATCGGCAGCGCCCAATGCATTCGTCTTCGGCGATGGTGCGAATCAATCAGTTTCGGGCGTGACGATTTTCGATATCGCGGGTAACTCCGCGACCTCGCAAGGATTCACTGGCATCAATCAGGACACCGTCGCACCGACCGTTACGGACAGCATCACCGCTCCCGCGTCTAACGGCTGGTACAACATCGCAAGCGGTCCAGCAGTGGTGACTTATTCCGCTTCGGATAACGCAGGCGGTTCCGGCCTGGTATCGGTGCCGGCCAATTACACTTTCAGCGATGGAACCAATGAGTACGTATCGCCCGTGACCATCACGGATATCGCAGGTAATTCCACGATTGCTCCCGGCTTCCTGGGAGTCAATCAGGACACGGTTGCTCCGACCATCACGGCGAACATTAATGCTCCTGCGTCCACGGGTTGGTACAACATTTCTACTGGCCCGGCGACGGTGAGCTATTCCGCATCGGATAATGGATCAGGATTAGCATCGGCGGTACCGGGCAGTGTGACTTTGTCAGACGGCGCCAATCAGTCGGTTGCCGCGGTGACGATTTACGACAACGCCGGCAACAGCGCTACTTCGCAATCATTCAGCGGAATCAATCAAGATACGGTCGCACCGACGATTTCCGCGAGCATCAATTCGGATGCTTCCACGGGTTGGTACAACATCTCCAGTGGCGCGGCCATGGTGACATATACCGCCTCGGATAATACCGGCGGATCGGGACTCGCCTCGGCAATTCCCGGCGCTTACACCTTCAGCGATGGAGCGAACCAGAGCTTGGCCGCTGTGACGATCTCCGACATTGCAGGCAATACCGCAACGTCACCGGCATTCAGTGGAATTAATCAGGATACCGTCGCACCGACGATTAGCGCTTCGATCAGTACATCCGGTTCGACAGGCTGGTACAACATTGCCAGCGGCCCCGCGGTTGTGACCTACAGCGCATCCGATTCCGGTTCCGGTCTGGCCTCGGCAATTCCCGGCACTTACACCTTTGCCGATGGCGCTAATCAATCGTTAGCCGGTGTAACCATTACCGATATCGCCGGCAACACCGCGACATCGCCAGCGTTCAACGGCATCAATCAGGACACCGTCGCTCCCACCATCACCGCGACGATTAATTCAGATGCGTCTACGGGCTGGTACAACATTTCCACCGGGCCGGCAGTGGTAACCTACGCTGCTTCAGATAACGCAGGCGGCTCGGGACTCTTCAGCGCCGTGCCCGCAGCTTACACATTTAGCGATGGCGCTAACGAATCCGTTGCAGCAGTGACCATTTCCGATATTGCCGGCAACACCGCAACTTCCGCTGCATTTACAGGAATCGATCAGGATACCGTCGCACCGACCATCAGCGCAACGATCAGCGCACCCAGTGCGACCACCGGCTGGTACAACATCGCTTCGGGTCCAGCAGTGGTGACGTATAGCGCGTCGGATAATGGCGGCGGCTCTGGCTTGGCTTCAGCAACCCCGGGCGCTTACACGTTTGCCGATGGCGGCAATCAATCACTCGCTGGCGTGACCATTTATGACATCGCAGGAAATTCAGCCACATCCCCGAGCTTTGCGGGAATCAACCAGGACACCGTCGCCCCGACGATTTCAGCGAGCATTAGTCTGCCTGGTTCCACCGGCTGGTACAACATCGCCAGCGGCCCGGCGGTCGTGACTTATTCCGCTTCGGATAATGCCGGCGGATCAGGCCTGGCGTCCGCCGTGCCGAGTGCTTACACCTTTGCTGACGGGTCCAATCAATCACTGGCAGCGGCCACGATTTCCGACATCGCAGGAAATACCGCTACCTCGCAATCCTTCGGTGGAATCAATCAGGATACCGTTGCTCCAACGATCAGCGCGAGCATTAACGCTGCTGCTTCGACCGGTTGGTATAACATCGCCACCGGGCCCGCGGTGGTGACTTACAGCGCATCGGATAGTGGATCAGGCTTGGCAGCAGCGGTGCCGGGCGCGTACACCTTTGCCGACGGAGCCAATCAATCCTTGGCGGGCGTAACGATTTCCGATATCGCCGGCAACACAGCGACGTCGCAAGCATTCAGCGCGGTTAACCAGGATACGGTTGCACCGGCCATCAGTGCGAGCATCAACGCTCCCGCCTCTACCGGCTGGTACAACATCGCGAGCGGTCCTGCGGTCGTAACGTATTCCGCTACCGATAGCGGATCAGGCCTTGCCTCGGCAACCCCAGGCAGCGTGGCTTTCAGCGATGGCGCCAATCAATCGCTCGCAAGCGTGACGATTTACGACAACGCCGGCAATAGCGCGACCTCGCAATCGTTCAGTGGAATTAATCAGGACACAATTGCTCCGACGATTTCAGCAAATATTAACGCTCCCGCTGCAACCGGCTGGTACAACATCGCGACCGGCCCCGCAGTAGTAACCTACAGCGCTTCAGACAGCGGCTCAGGACTCGCTTCCGCGATTCCCGGAGCGCACACATTCGCCGATGGAGCGAACCAGAGCCTGGCGGCTGTGACGATCTCGGATATTGCTGGCAACTCAGCAACCTCGCCTGCGTTCAGCAGTATTTCCCAGGACACGGTTGCTCCCACCATCACCGCTAACATTACTTCTCCAGCTTCGACGGGTTGGTACAACATCGCCAGCGGGCCGGCCGTCGTGAGTTATTCTGCATCCGATAGTGGATCGGGCCTCGCCTCCGCAGCCCCCGGTGCCCACACTTTTGCGGATGGTTCGAATGAATCACTTGCTGGCGTGACGATTTACGATGTAGCCGGCAACAGCGTCACGTCCCCCAGCTTCTTAGGAATCAACCAGGATACGGTTGCTCCGACAATCAACGCGACAATCAACGCTCCAGCTTCCACGGGTTGGTACAACATCGCGACCGGCGCAGCAGTCGTGAACTACACCGCTTCCGATAGTGGATCAGGATTGGCCTCGGCGGTTCCCGCAGCGCACGCGTTTGCCGATGGAGCCAATCAATCGCTATCAGCAGTGACCATTTCGGACATCGCGGGCAACACCGCGACTTCGCAAGCGTTCAGCGGAATCAGTCAGGACACCGTTGCTCCCACGATCAACGCTCAGCGGGTGACTGCTGCCAACGCCAACGGTTGGAATAACACCAATGTGACCGCCAGCTACAGCGCCAGCGATACCAACTCGGGCATCAACGCGACTGCGAGCAGCCCGATCAGCGCAACGGTAAGCACCGAAGGCGTGAATCAATCGGTCACCTTCACCGCGTACGACGTCGCTGGAAATTCCGTCTCCAGCACAGTGAGCGGTATCAATATTGATAAGACTCCCCCGACGCTGACGGCAACAGTAAATGTGCCGCCGGCATCGACGGGCTGGTACAACATCGCCACGGGCGCTCCCGTGGTCAGCTTTGCCGCGAGCGATAGCCTTTCCGGAATTGACACCACTGCCAGTGGCAGCCTGGCTCCCGTCACGTTGCCGCAAGGAACCAACGTCGGCGCGAGCAAAACCGTCTACGACCTCGCGGGCAACAGCGCAACCGCTGGCGTGAGCGGCCTGAAAGTTGATCTGACCGCGCCTACTGCCCCAGCTGCCCCGACCGTCACACTCAGCGGAGCAACGCCGACTTATTCCGGCACCGCTGAAGCGAACAGCACCGTGAATATTTACGCCGACGGCGGTACCACCCCGGTGGCCACCGTCGTCGCCAGTAGCACCGGTACATATTCCATCGCCGGAGCGGCATTGACCTCAGGCACGCACAGCATCACCGCCAAGGCTACGGATGTCGCGGGCAATGCCTCAGCAGTTTCGCAAGCGACCAGCGTGACAGTGAGTACTAAGGCAAGCGTTGTGAACACCAGCGTGCAGTGGGGCACGGTTGGAACGATCAACTTGGTATTGAACAATGGCTTCTTGCTGCCCATTGGCCGCAAGACCGATCTGCCCTGGATTGGCATTGATTCGGTAACCGTCACATTGAGTCAGAGCGCCAAGATTTCTGCTTCTGATGTCAGCGTGACTGGCGTGAACATCAAGAACTATGGCCCGGTGACCGTCACCGGCTCGGGCACGACCTACACAATCACTTTCGCCCGGGCCGTTAATGATGCCGACCGCCTGACCATCACCATTGGCAATAAGAACGTGAACACATTCACCGCGCAGATGAACATCCTGCCCGGCGACGTGAATGATGATGGATCAGTCACGGTTGCGGATGTCAGCCCTGAATTGGAAGCGTGGCTGCAGATCAATGGTGCTCAGCCCACCGTCTGGGAAGACATCAACGGTGATGGTGTAGTCGACCTCCCCGACGTGATCGACACGTTGATCTCGCTGGATGAGCATCTGCCGCCACAGTAATGCCAGCAGGCTTAAGGTGAATTCGAATATTTAGAGCAGAGCGCTATTTGGTGCAGCGGCGTTGTCGCTTCAGCGACCACGGAAAACCTCAGTAAACGACATGGCCACGCCACACGAATACGCAAGCCGCTTTAGCAGGCCGCTGCAAAACTCAAATTTCGAATTTCGACCGCATTCTTTCGTCAGAATTGCAGTTCAAGTCCCCGATAACCGAGTTTTGCAGCAGCCTGCTAGAGCGGGTTGCAGGTTAGTGCACACATATATTCCCTGTAGCCGCACCCCTACGCTGTGCGCGTCGTGTGTGCACCGACTTGCAGCCCGCTCTAAACAGGGCGCGAGAATCAAATGTGATCCGCATAAAAGCGAAGAAGCCCCGCATACACATATGCAGGGCTTCAACTTTTGGCGCTAGCTATTAGCAAATCGTCGCATTTATTACGGATGCTGTCCGGGCAGGAATTGCAGGTCCTGTGTGCGGTAATCGCTGAGGATGATATTTTTCCATTGCAGGTCAGTGCCGCCGTAGCCGGGGTGTTTGAAATGGAAACTGCCCGCATGGCCATCGACGAACAAAGCATTGGCTTGGGTGTTATTCAAGTGGCGGAAGCGCATGTCGTTGCCGTAGGCGCCATAAGAGCCACTATCACTATACATCTGCGCATAAGTGGGATAATCCTTGTTCAGGCCTGCATCCACACCTTGGGGATATTGCTGTGAGACCCAGGCGACTGGGTTAGCCTGGAACCAGCATGCGTTTTGGACGCCAGTGGCCTGGATATAATTCAGATCAGCATCGGAGGACCAGGGAACGCCACCCACGAGTCCTTCGTTGCCAATTTGTGCCGCGTCCATAATCATGATGACTTCATCGGGGCGTTTAATCTGACCTACTTTGAACGGCCGCTCACCGTCGTCCTGAGCACCAGCCAGGGCGGAAGAGCCGGATGCTAACGACTTACTGATCGGTCCGGGAGCGAAGCGAAAAATGACCGTCAGCACGCTGTAGGTTTGCACATGCTCGGAGTTATAACCCGTGATGCTGGAACTGCCCGAAACCGTGTCCTTGTCTTTGAACAGCGCCCAGAGATTGCCGGAATCGGAATCGGTATATACGCCGGTCGCGCCTTTATGCATGTACGGCATGATCAGCGCTCGCCAATCGGTGGCGCCAGGGCCTTGTGTCGAGCTGGCGGCGGGATCGGGAATGCCGTTCCAATAGTAGATCGGATATCGCCCCTGGTTGTACTGCGTATACATGGCGATGGCGATGCCCATCTGGCGTTCGTTGGAGAGGCACCAGAGCGCGCTGGCGTTCTGCCGGGCGCGATTGAGAGCTGGAAGAAGAATGCCGATAAGCAGCGCGATGATGCCAATGACCACCAGCAGTTCGACTAGAGTAAACGCAAAGCGTTTCTCTCTGCTCACTGCAGGCAGTTCGATCAGGGTAAACGCCGAGCGTTTCCCCGTGCTCACTACAGGCAATTCGACGCGCGTGAATCCTTTTTTTCTCAACATGGAGCCTCCGCAAAAAAATGGCGCCGATTAAGGCCCCAGTGTTACAGGCTGCGCGACGGAATATTTCGCGCTGGTTGACCGGTGATCGTTTGTCCCGGCAGTTCCAGAATTTCTTATGAGCTTGAATGCAGTCGCGTCGGTCTGCCACGCGGTTGTCCTGGGATTGCGCACGGTTACATCATTCATGGTGGCGGATCCGACCGCATTGGGGGCTTCAACTATACCGCTGCCAGACCCGGATACACCCGGGTTAATGATGCGAATATGATCGAACTGCGCATCGCTGATCGTTTTGCCCGCGACGCAGGTGAATTTAATTCCATCCGTGGGACTGTCCGAAACAGTGATATTGTCGAATCGCACACCGCTGAGCGGGCGAAGATTGGTCATAA
This sequence comes from Tepidisphaeraceae bacterium, assembly GCA_036490535.1. Taxonomy (GTDB): domain Bacteria; phylum Planctomycetota; class Phycisphaerae; order Tepidisphaerales; family Tepidisphaeraceae; genus DASXDR01. The sequence continues at coordinate 32,324 of DASXDR010000063.1, forward strand.
CTGCAATCGCCCCGTCGCGATCGCCCGCTCGCTGCATTTGTATATTGTGAAATGCAGTGATGCCGTGAAAGCCTGAAACCGTTGGAAACATTGTGCTGACGAGTGTTCCTGCTCCATAGGGAATATCAGTAGCAGAGCAGTTTTCGACGCTGTTGGCCTCGCCGCCATAGACGGAAAATCCCTGGGCCAAAAACGGCAATTGCGCGGTGCAATTGATAATCCGGTTATGACCAGCCTCATAAACAGATTTGTCATAGGTCGCCGGCCAGATGGCGAAGCAATCATCGCCATTTCCACGTGCCGTGCAGTTGCGAATGGTGGTGTTGCGCATGCCCAGGCAGAGATTGATTCCATCAGCAATCGTGTCGCGAAAACGGCAATTCTCTACCAGTAACCCATCGGAATTGGTCAGCCACGCGCCGGTTTTGGTGTGTTCGACCCAGATATTTCGGATCACTGATCCCGCTCCGAATGATCCGACAAGGCCATCATTCGCCTCAGAGTCATTGCGATAATTCAGATTGCCCCGAATAGCGAAATCGGCAAGGGTGATATGGGATCCTTGGCCTTCCAAGCGAAGCCGATTTTCTGGCTTATAATTTTCCGCTCCCACAAGCGTGGAGTACCACATGCCTGCGCCTTGGATCGTGATATCGTTTAATGGTAATGATCCAGCGACAAGGAATTGACCAGCAGGTATCCAGACGGTTTTACGATGATTTTTGGCTGCGTTCATCGCCGCTAGAAATGCATCGCGATCATTGGTTTTTCCATCCCCCACAGCACCGTAGTCAGCAACGGAAATAGCCCCTGATGGTTTTTGCAAAGCTGGAGCAATAGGTTCCAGATCGACAAAATCGATCAAATACGCCGCCGCTGAATCATCCGCATCTTTTTGCAAACGGATTGTATCTCCGCGATGGATCATGCCCGGCATCAGCCGCGCTTCATCCCAGAAATGCCGGGGATTTCCCTGCGATGGATCGTTGCTGAACGGATAATCCCCATACAAATAGCTATAACGCGAAGTCAGCGGCAATTTATTCCGAGCACGCCCGTTGATATACAAACTCAAGGTGGCATCAATGCCGCGTCCATCAGGAGAATCTGGCAGGCAATAACGGATGATCATCCCTTGCGCTTCTGATTGCGATTTGAATTCCATGTATTGCCCCGCAGCATCTAATTTCACGCAGCGCCGGCCGCTGGCCTCGCGCGATGGGGTCTGGCCAGTATAATCAGGCCCCAGGATGCTGCCGTCGGTCTGGCAGTTTTCCGCTTCGTAGGTGGTCCATGGCAGATTTGCGCCAGAACTGGCATAAGTCGTCTGGGCGCACGGTAGCAGCGCTCCAATGGTCGCGATGATTGGCAGCAGACGACCGACCTTCATTCAACCCTCTAGCAAAATGATTTGGCAGAACTATAACAGTAGTGTACTATATCACTAGGTCCGTTTCTGTCAATAAATTTTGTAAGATGCTGCCTGAAAGCCACGGATCAGCCAGGAGTATTTGATGCCGCGTCGGCAAAAATTCAAGGATGTCATGTCAGTGATTGAGCGGCGTATTCGCCAGGGCGATTACGTGCTGCACCCCATTCCCGGCGAGCGCAAAATCGCCGAGGAAACCGGCGTGAGCCACATGACCGCGCGCAAAGCCGTGCAGGGATTGCTGGAGCGAAAAGTTCTCATTCGCCGGCCCAATGGTTTGCTCGATATTCACCCCGGCAAGCAGGGGGATACCAGCTCGGGACATTTTATTCTGCTTTATCCAGCTTATGCCTCGTCATATTTAACCCATCTTCGCCAGACGGTATCCGAAGCAGCCGAGCGATATGGCTTGAGCATGCGACCCGTGCAATATGTCCACTGGGATGATCCGGTCGTCGCCAGTGCCGCTGCCAATCCCGCAGGATTGATCTTTATTCCCAGCGCCGTGGAAGTGCCAAATCATCTGCTTTCCCTGCTTCGCCAAAGCAAATGCGTGGCACTCGACGGAGACCTGAGCGAGCAGGGCGTTCCGTCGATCGTTATGTTCCCGGATAGCCATATTATCAGGGTTTTTGACCACCTTCGGCTGCTCGGTCACAAGCGCATCGGGTGCATCAGCACGCAATATCACAACCCCGAAATCGAGCGGCGCATCCGCCTCTGGCGGCAATGGCTGGCTAAACATGAAATGACCGGTGAATTCCTCGAACGGCCCACGCGATCCTTCGCCGATGCCACCCCGGCCGCCTGCGAAGCCATGCGCGAATTGCTCGAGCAGGGGCCTCTTAAATCCACCGCTTTCGTTGGAACAACCTTTCCCGCAGCAGTCGGCGCGATCCGCGCCTGTTGGGAACGTGGCCTGGTCGTGGGCCAAAACGTCTCGATCAGCGCGATCAATATCGAGGCGCCCGCACGCTATATGACCCCCTCAGTATCTGGCCTGGACACACCCAATTTATCCAAATTGCTGTCTCGCTGCTTCGATTGGTTTAGCGGTAACAACGAGTGGCCCTCCCCCAAACGCCTCGAGCCCGCCAGGGCGGAATTTGTGCAGGGAGAATCGACAGGGGCGGTGCGCACGCCGGCATAATCGGGGTGAGTATTTGCTAACCGATGCACGAACAATGAGGTCGCATCTGGTTTTCGAGCCCTTATATTCGCCTCCGAGAAATTATAACACGAATGTTAAAAATTCACTTGACGACTGATAACCTGTGAGGTAAGTTAAATACCAGAGAAAATGACGGCGGGTTATTTTCTAAAACATATCCGCGCTGCGAAGCGCAAAACGAGTTTATTGTAGGAGGAAGCATGAATCGCTTAGCTGTTTATGCCGCTGTTGGCCTGACTGCTGTCATGTCGGCTGCCTGGAGTTATGGGCAGGAAATTGAAACTTTTGATAGTCCCAATACGGCAATGATTGGTGGGGGGAATTATGCGTGGGCAGGTCCACCTTCCACCAGTTGGACAACTTTCGGTGGAGGGAACAGCGTGGATAACCCCACGAATGTCGAGCTTACTTCGACCACTGGCTACGGAACGGCCTACCACTCATTTTTTGCCCAGGATACCTCTCCTGTTGTCAGCGTGAATCCCAACGGGATTCTTCAGCTCGACATCACCGTAGTTTCGGGAGATGTCGGTCCTTTCATCCAGATGACGGACGGCGAAGGCGATCAATGGCAATGGTTCTATGGCTACGGTCTGGTTGGCAGTGGAAATGCTGCGCCGCAGGAAACCGGTGAAACCATTACTGAATTGGGCAATAATGAGCTGTTGCTGGATGTTCCTTTGAGCAATCCACAATCTGTCAATTCGGCTTCGTTCGATTATTCGCAGATTGTGAATTTCCGTTTTTCGGATGATCCAGGTGGCAATCCTACTTATGACATTCAGCTCAATGACCTGTCAGTTGTGGCAGCTCCTGAGCCTGCATCCCTCAGCTTAGCTGCGTTTGGGCTTGTGTTGGCTGCACGCCGCCGACGCGCTTGAGTCGCGTCAGCGCCATGAAGTGATCTGTTGCCTTCTCGGCAAAGCAGCGATCCTCCCCGAGCCTCCTGGTCTTCCTTCGCTTTTGATAGCGATCGGATGACCCGGAGGCTTTTTCATTTTTTGTTTTCCGATTTGCGCGGGTGTTTTAGTGCTGCATCATTGCGAGTAAAATCGCCGTTGTACGGATAGTGCATCGATAGTAAAGAGTTTCGTGTAGGGGCGGCTTCAGCCGCCCGAATCGATCATTGGGCGGCTGAAGCCGCCGCTACATGAATAAGGTTTCGGACAACTTAGATGAGTTTTCTTGCAACTTCGATTCAACTTAAGGCGGCAGATGAACAAGCTAATTTCGACGTGCTTAATCTCAATCCTATTCACAACTTTGGCTATGGCACAACAGCCTTCGCATTGGCGGCCACCGGCGGTGCCGCTGGTGAGCTGCGATCCTTATTTCAGCATCTGGTCTTTTGACAATCAACTCACCGATGGCCCGACACGCCATTGGACTGGCCATCCGCAGGAGCTCACCTCGCTGATGCGTATTGATGGAAAAACCTATCGCATCATGGGCGATCAGCCCGCGGATGTTCCCGCTGCCCAGCAGACCAGTTTGCATCTAACCCCCACGCGCACGATTTATGAATTCAACGCTGATGGCGTGAACCTGCAACTCACGTTCACCACGCCCAAACTGCCGGATGATCTGACGCTTTGCTCCTGGCCGATCACGTATGTGACGTGGACAGCAAAAGCAACCGATGGCAAGTCGCATGATGTTTCAGTTTATATCGATGCCAGTGCAGATCTCGCTGTGAATAGGCAAGACCAACAGGTTGCAGAGCAACGCGGCAGCACCGGCAAGTTGACCACACTCCGCGTTGGTAGCATTGAACAACCCGTGCTCGAAACGCGCGGGGATGATGTTCGCATCGACTGGGGATATTTTTATCTCGCGGGACATGCCAATAGTTCCTTTATCGCGTCCGCATCAGATGCTGTTGCGCGATTCACTCACACAGGCGGGAATGATTCCATCGCGATTGGGCCAGCCAACATCCCTCCCGCCGCTGCGAAAGATGCCAATCATCTTTCCATGTCCTTCGATCTCGGCAAAGTGTCGGGCAAGTCCACTTCTGCCCACGCCATCCTCGCCTACGACGATCTCTACTCCATCCGCTATTTCAACGACGATCTCAAAGCCTATTGGAAGAAAGATGGCGCGACGATTAGCGATCTTCTGCAAGCAGCTGAGAAAAATTACGACTCAGTCCAAAAGCGCTGCGAAGCTTTCGACAAAGAGCTCGTTGCTGACCTGCATAAATTAGGTGGCCATCCCTATCACTTCCTTGGCACGCTCGCCTGGCGACAAGCTCTGGCTGCACAGAAACTTTGCGCCGACGCTAATGGCAAGCCGCTGATGTTCTCCAAGGAAAATTTTTCCAATGGCTGCATCTCCACGGTGGATGTGCTCTATCCCGCCGCTCCGCAGATGATCGCGTTTGCCCCGAATATGCTCAAAGCATCGCTCGTGCCGCTGATGGATTATGCCTCGAGCCCGCGCTGGAAGCATGATTCGGCTCCGCACGATCTGGGCACCTATCCGCAAGCCACGGGCCAGGTTTACGGAGGAGGCGAGCAATCCAATTCCATGCCGGTCGAAGAATCCGGCAATCTGATCATCCTCTGCGGCGCCCTCGCCAAAGCCGAAGGCAACGCCGATTTCGCCAATCGCTATTGGCCCACGCTCACGACGTGGATGAACTATCTCAAAGCCAATGGCCTTGATCCCGAGAACCAGCTCACCACCGACGATTTCGCCGGTCATATCGCGCGCAATGCTAACCTCTCCGCCAAGGCGATCATGGGCATTGCTTCCTATGGAATGCTCGCCGACATGCTTGGCAAACACTACGAAGCAAAAGCCGCCATGCAGACCGCCCATGAATACGCCCAGAAATGGATGCAGATGGCCGACGACGGTGATCATTACAAGCTCGTCTTCGGCGACAAGGGCAACGGCACCTGGAGCCAGAAATACAATCTCGTCTGGGATCAGATTCTCGGCCTGAATATTTTCCCCCCGGAAGTGGTCGAGAAGGAAGAGGCCTATTACCAGACCAAGATGAATCCGTTCGGATTGCCCCTCGATAGCCGCAAGAGCTACACCAAAATCGACTGGGAATTCTGGACCGCCACGATGGCCAACAAGCACGAGCAATTCCAGGCCATCGTCGATGCCTGCGCCAAATGGGCCAACGAAACTCCCGACCGCGTGCCGCTGAGCGATTGGTACGACACGGTCAACGCCCACAAGTGCGGCTTCCAAGCCCGCTCCGTGGTAGGGGGATTGTTCATCCCATTCCTGCGTAATCAGGAGATGTGGCACAAATACGCCAGCCGCGATCAAACCAAATTAACCGACTGGGCGAAAACTGATTTCTCCGCGCCTCGCTATCGCACCATCATCCCCGCCGCCAACACGCACCCCGCCACCTGGCACTACACCACTTCGCAGCCCGCTGAAGATTGGATGAAGCCTGACTTCAGCGATTCCACGTGGTCGACTGGCCAATCCGGCTTCGGCACGCCTGAAACCCCCGGCAGCCATGTCAATACTCGCTGGGACACGTCCGACATCTGGATCCGCCGCGAGATTAATCTTCCCGCAAATCCGCACCACAATATCCGCCTTTTCATCCATCACGATGAAGACGCCGAGATCTATATCAACGGCGTTCTCGCAGCCAAGGTCCCAGGATTCGTCGCGGAATACATCATCGTTCCCATCCGCCCCGCCGGCGAAGCCGCGCTGCACCGAGGCAAAAATTTAATCGCCATCCATTGCCACCAAACTACCGGTGGACAATATATCGACGCCGGATTTGTTGAAGTGATAAATTCAAAATCTCACTAATAAGGCTTCGAGGGGTGTAGCGCGCCAGCCGGGTAGATTTTGTAAAATCGAGAGATTCAACCTGGAGGTTCTATGGATTTCTCGCAATTATCGGATCGTGAGCGTTTGATCGCTGAGCAGGCGGTGGAAACGCTTCGGGCTTTGGACCAAG
>DASXDR010000074.1:0-15343 GCA_036490535.1 Tepidisphaeraceae bacterium
TTGGAAGAAAATATTGCTAGTTCCACCTGTGCTTCCAGATGTAATGTCTAGTTCGCCAACCAATTCACTACCGGTTGCCGTATTCGTAGCATCTTCTCCCTGCGCAACGTATGTTCCGTTGGTATTATACCCGTCGATGCCAGTAGCATTGCCACTGACATACACGGCATTAATTCCAGAAACCAAACTCGTCGAACCACTCGCCCCTAAAGTGCCAGAGTTCACCGGGGTTTGCCAACGAGTGCCCGCATTGCGACCGGTTCCATAAGCAGGATTATAGATCGTGCTACCAGTAGCGGTGATAATTGGATTGCTGTCAGTTTCACTCAATCCAAGACCATTAATCGCTTCATTCTGGTTGGCTTGTGCCCAAATATAAAGCGTCGTACTGGAATTGGCTCCAATCGTAACTGTTGGATTACTAGGAGTAGTTCCGGGATTAGCATTACTGGTGGAGAAATACAAAGTTGCTGCATTGCTCGCAGCAGCCATGCCACCAACCAACATTACGGCAGACAAAATAACCGACTTATATGATTTCATATTCAAATCCTCCTGAATTCTCAGGTGTTAGAATGGGAACAACAATTAAAATATACATAATTACTTACGACGACGCACTAAACAAACCGCACCTAATCCAAGCAAGCTAAGAGAGGCGGGTTCTGGAAGAGCTACGATGCTTGCACTACCACCAGTGAGCAATGCAATAAAGGGGTTAATATCTTGATTGTTAAAAGACCCATCGTTGTTGATATCACCAGCAGATTGATAATTATAGCCAGGAAACTCCGCGCTATAAGCAGAGGGATCCGTTAATGCCAATATGAAAGGGTTAATGTCTTGATTGTTCACCACGCCGTCATCGTTCATATCGCCTTTGACGACTGATGACCCTTGCACATTCACCGTGTAGCTTGCAGCTGCGAACGCTGGGCTACCAATGGCAGGGGTTTCCACTGTGCCATTTTCGCTCCAGAGGGCAGCAACCATGTTGTTGCTGACTTGCGTGCGACCCGTTGCGGTCACTGTGGAGCTGCTGCCAGCGGTGCCACTAATGCCGAGGCTCAGAGTACCGATATTGAAATAAGCACCCGAGACGCCACCCGAACCGGTGAAGAGCGATCCGCCGGTGAAGATGGAAGAGACCGTCGTGCCGCTGTTGGACAGATAAGCAGCGAAGGTCCAATTGCTCGGCGTGGTGGAATCATAGCTCGAGCTGCTCGGCGTGGTCGGGCCACCCGTGGCGGGGCCAACGTAGTTACCAACGCCTGCATGCGTAGCACTGGCCGTATCGGTATATGTATATGACGTGCCGGGCGAAGAAGCTGAACCCGGAGCATAGTTGAACGGAGAAGCCAAGCTCATGCTTGCGCTGCTCGCATTCGAGGCATCGAACGAGGCGAAAAGCCCGCCGAGCCCGTCAGCCGTGCCTGAGTTATTCGCGTCGGTGACGACTGCGAAAACATTCAATTGAACTGACGTAGTGCCAGCAGTAACAGTTTCGCTATTGGTGGAGGTAGCAGAAGGGGTTTGACCCACTGGGAGGAGTTCAACCGTAAGAGTTGCTTGTGCGATACTCGCACCAGCCCCGCTCAACGCACCCGCCGCTACCGCCCCGAGCAATACTCTGCCGGCCCGAGACTTAATGGAACGATGTCGCATAAAACAGCCCTCTCCTTAATAAGCCCTATTCGCAGCGTATTGCCACGGGGCGGAGACGTTATAAAGACCTGAGGTGCTCCCGACGCCGGGAACTACCTGTACCATTGAGAACCCTTGAAAGAGAGGCGTGCAATTTGACTCCGCACCGCGCTATCTTTCTCTACCTCCGGCAGGGTCGATTGTAGTGTACCACTTCTTATGCCTTTGTCTAGCAAAAAAAATGAGTTTTTATTCTACCAAACAACTTCTGCCTGTTTATTTGACGCTCTTGGTACGTGCACTAACTGCGCAAAACATACCACTTTCGATGTTTAAATCAAGCTTCTTTTGTAATGTCAACAGCTTAGGGAAATCCTGGATGCTTTTATAAAATATGGCGAACGCGGCATTTATAGAGCGTCTTTATCCATTTATAGCGCAAATTTTGCTTTAAAAAATTAAACGGCATTCCATCAATCAGAAGGATGATTTAAGTCCCAGAATGTACGGGAATAGTGATAGAAAACCACTAAGAAAATTTAGTGCGAATCCTTGTTTTATCTTTGGGCAGGATCACTAAAAAGCGGGGTGGATAACAGGGCGGAAGTAACTTCGGAATGGGCGTTGGCTAGTGTGCCATCGACCTTCAGGCCGGCGGCGCGGGCGTGGCCTCCGCCGCCGAAGGATTGGGCAAAAGCTGCGCAGTCCAGGTGTCCCTTGCTGCGCAGGCTCATTTTTATCGGACCCGGCTGCAATGGCTCGGTAATCAGCAGCGATACCTGCACGGTGGCAATTTGTAGGGGAATATTGATCAATGCTTCGGTATCGTTGACGCTGGCTTGGGATTCTTCGAAATCGTTTTTGGATAGAGTCATCACGGCTAAGCGCCCGTCGGCGAACAGTTGCATTGATTGCAATCCGCGGGTCTGGATAGCCAGTCGCTGCGGGCGTTCGTTCTGATACAACAATTGGTATATGCGGTCGGTGTCCACCCCTGCCTGTATGAGATCGGCAGCCATGCGCAGGGTGTGGGGTTTGGTATTGGAAAACTGGAACCAGCCGGTATCGGATACCAGGGCGAGGAAAAGTGCAGTGGCGATGCTGGAATCCATGGGAACCTGCCAGCGCTCGAACAGCTCGGTGGCGATCTCTCCGGCGGCGGCGGCGCTGGTGTCTACGAGCTTCACGTCGGCCCAGTCTTCCTGGGTGAGGTGGTGATCGACGACGATCTTTTTGCCGTGGAAACTGAGGAGTTTTTCTTTCAAGCCGGGCAGTTGCGACCAGGTGCCGGTGTCCATAACGAGCACGGCATCGTAATTCGCCAAATCCAGGTTTGCGGGCCAACCCTGCTCGGTATCGAAATGTTTGATCTCATTTTCGGTAAATACAAACGCGTATTTACTAGGTAGATGGCTGAGCAGCAGGGCGTCGGCGGGGATATTTTTCTTTTTCAGGCCCATGATGGTTGCCGCCAGCGTGCCCAGGGCGTCGCCGTCGGGACGGACATGCGTGGTGAGGAGAACGCGCTTGCAGGAAGAGAGAGCGTCGATCACGGAGCGATAAGCGTCGGACATAAAGGGATTGTTACGCGGTGGAGGGGAATTGTCATGCATCGGGAATTAATTTTGAGTTGCGCTGTAATGTCATGGGCGATATTTAGCGGCGCGTCCGCAGGACCGCGTTGTAGAGTGCTATCCAACGCGGTGCTGCGCACCGCCGGTAAATATTGGGGGGGATGCATTTTTGAGAATTCGATATTGGCTCAGAGCGTGTTGGCTAAATTTTCGACCATCGCGACTAGCTTGGAGGGTTCGGCGGGCTTTGGCATGTGGGATTGGTAGCCGGCGGCCAGGGCGCGGTGACAGTCTTCGTTGCGGGCAAAGGCGGTTAATGCGATTGCCTGGATTTGACCTCCATCCGTGTCCGGGAGAGCGCGAATCCAGCGGATCAGGTCGTATCCATCATGATCGGGCATGCCGATATCGCTGACCAATACGCGGGGGCGCTCGGTTTTGATGATTTTCAAACCTGTTTTGGCGTCTTCGGCCATGAGTACCTCGGCGCCACAGTCGGCCAGCAGGCGGCGTAGGAGCTCGCGCGCGTCGGCATCGTCATCCACCACGAGCACGCGAATACCATCGAGGCGGGGATAAGAAGGATGATGTCTTTTGGACGCCAGCACTGGGGATTGCTCGGCATTGGCCTCGGCAGGACTTTCTTTGCGCGGGACATGAAGCCTGGCGGCAATGGGCAGCTTGACAATAAAAGAGGCGCCTTGCCCCAGGCCATCGCTATGGGCTTCGACCGAGCCGCCATGCAATTCCGTTAATTGTCTTACGATGGAAAGCCCCAGGCCCAGGCCGCCGTGACGGCGCGTGGTGGAACCATCGGCCTGGCGGAACCGATCGAATACATAGGGGAGGAACTCGGCGGCGATTCCTTCACCGCTGTCGCGGACAATGATTTCAATATGGTCGCCGGTGCGCTGGAGGGTCAGATCGATATGGCCGCCGCGCGGGGTGAATTTGACCGCATTAGTGAGCAGGTTCCACACCACCTGCTGCAGGCGATTGGGGTCGCCGGAAACTTCCTCGTTGAACGTGCTGATATTTTTACGAATGCGCACATCCTTGGCGTCGGCGGCGTGGCGAACGGTTTCGCAGGCGGCCAGGACAACCTCTGCCAGATCCATACGCTGGACATCCAGGCGGATTTTCCCGCTGATAATTCGGCTCATGTCCAGCAAATCGCTGATCAGTTGCGCCTGCGTGCGCGCGTTGCGCTCGATCACGGAAAGGCCTTCGGCCAGATCGGGAGGCACGTCGCCGCTTCGCAATAGCTGCGACCAACCCAGAATGGCGTTGAGCGGCGTGCGCAGCTCGTGGCTGAGCGTGGCGAGAAATTCTTCCTTCATCCGGTTGCTGCGTTCGGCATCGGCACGGGCGCTGCGCTCGGCGTCGAGAAGATAGGAGCGTTCTTCAGCCAATTGGCGATAACGCTGCTCGCTATCGCGCAGGGCGGCTTCAGCGCGCTTGCGAGCGGTAATATCCACCACGACACCGGGCCAGGCGATTGGCTTTCCCGTGGGATCGCGCTCCACGATGCCACGGGCCAATACCCATCGCTCGCCCTGCGGGCCGGGAAGACGATATTCGGCAGCGTAGGGAGTGTTGTCGTTCAGAGCGGCATTGATTTGGCGGGCAACGTTTTCGCGATCGTCGGGATGAATCACCTGCATGTATTCGGTCAGGGGCGCATAGCCGCGCTCATCGACCGGCACGTTGAACATGTGATGAAAATTTTTATCGCCGATGATGCGATCGCCGACGATGTCCCAGTAATAAGTGCCGATTTCGCCGGCGATCAGGGCCGCATCGCGCTGGCGGCGAGTGGTGGCCAGTTCGTCCTGGACACGAATCTTTTCAGTGAGATCCTGAAAATAGCAGACGACACCCAGCGTGCCATCGGGCAATGTCACGCGATGAATCTGCCACTCGTACGCAGCGACTTCGCCTGTATCCACGCGGCGATCAATCGTGGTCGGGGCGAGATAGGGTTCACCGGTATCGAGCGTGCGGCGGTAGTGGGACAGGAGTTGTTCGGCGAGCGGTGTGGGCCAGATAGACCGCATCACTTCGGCAAAGTCGCGTCCGATGAGATCGTCGATTTTAGCGAACACGGGTTGCGCCGTGGCATTTACCTGATACATGCGAAGCTGGCTATCCAATACAAAGACGCCAAAAGGAGCGCGATCGACCAGCGTGGAGAACGTTTCGGCGCTTTGGCGCAGTTGCGCTTCGACTTTGAGCCGCTCATTGCGCTCTTGCGCTTCGGCCAGGGCGCGTCGAACCACTGGGACCAGCCGATCCATGCGCTGTTTTACGACATAATCGGTTGCGCCGTGGCGAAGGGCGTCGACGGCGTTCTCTTCACCAAGTTTGCCGGAGAGAAAGATGAAGGGGACGTGCGGGCAATGTTGCCGTGCTAATTTAAGGGCAGCAAAGCCATCGAAATCGGGCAACTCGAAATCGGACAGGATCAGGTCATGACAGATGTCGCCAGTGACAGCTGCCTTGAATTTGTCTTTGCGGTCAACGTGCGTGACGGTTGCGGACAAAGCGCTTTCGAGCTGCGAAGCCGCCAGCTCCGCATCGAGCGGGCTGTCTTCGAGAATGAGAATGCGAGGAGGGTGGGACATTCAATTACACGGTAAGTGCGCTATGCAGTAATGTCGGAGAGGTTGAAGAATAATAGCACGCTTCATGATTTATTTTCCTCGCGGCGTCGAGGTTTGACGCTGCCAGGCGGAGGCTCGTTCAGCACCGCCCAGAATATGCCCAGATCGGTGATCGCCTGAAGAAAAGCAGCGAACTCAACAGGTTTCACCACAAATGCATTCACCCCCAGACTGTAACTCTGGACCACATCGCGCTCTTCGCGGCTGCTGGTGAGCATGACCACCGGAATCGCTTTGAGATTGGGGTCTTCGCGAACAGTTTTAAGAACCTGAAGACCATCCACCTTGGGAAGCTGGAGGTCCAGCAGCACAACGGCAGGATTGCCCGCAGCACGAGTCGCATAGGCGTTTCGACAATAAAGATAGTCGAGGGCTTCAGCGCCATCGCGCACGGAGATCACTTCGTTGGCAAGCTGGGTCTTTCCCAGCGCGATGAGCGCCAGCTCGAGATCGCGGGGATTATCTTCAACCAGCAGAATGGGTTTAAGCATCGCGTTCATGGCTAACCTGACACCTGTTGTTTGGGAATAGAAAATCCAAAAGTAGCGCCTTGCCCGGGCTCGCCAGAGGCCCAGACACGACCGCCGTGTCGCTCTACGATTCGGCGGACATTGGCCAAACCTATGCCTGTGCCTGCAAACTCTTCCATGCGATGAAGGCGCTGAAATACGCCAAAAAGCTTATCACTGTACTGCATGTCAAAGCCTACGCCGTTGTCCTGCACTTCAAAAGTGATTTCGTTTTTATCTTCGTGTCCGCGCACAACAATGTGAGCGGTATCGCCTTTATCGCGGGTATATTTGACCGCGTTGGAGAGAAAGTTGCGCACCGCCAATCGCATCATCGGGAGATCGCCGTACGTACGCGGCAACGGTTGAACCTCCCATTTGATTGCTCGCTGGGCGCCTTCGGTTTCCATGACATCAGCCTGGGTTTCGCGCACCAATTGATTCAGATCGATATTCATGGGCTGCATGGTGGATCGACCCATTTGCGAGAAAGAGAGCAGGTTGTCGATCAGGCGGCCGGCGTCGCGAGCGGCTTCGATCACGATGGACGCGTAGCGCTTGCCGCGCTCGGAAAGATTGGAGGATTCGTAGTCGCGAATCAGCTCGGCATATCCGGTGATATGACGGAAGGGGGCGCGCAGATCGTGGGAAACACTGTAGCTGAAAGCTTCGAGCTCGCGGTTGCTGCGCTGGAGTTCGGCGGAAAGGGCGGCCATGGCTTCGGCTTTGCGAAGCACGATTCCGACCGCTTCGGCATTGAGCTCGGTAACGCTTTCGACTTCGGCGTCGCTCCAGGGATGCGCCGAGCCGCGCACGACTTCGGTCCAGGCGGCGAAGGAGGTGCGCGGATTTAACCGCGCGGGAATTTTCCCGTCTTTGCTGTGGACCGGCACTTTGTATGGATCGCCTGCCCAGACCACGGTTTGCACTACTTCGGGGCGGAACCACATCACATAACTTCCGGCAAAAGAAGAAACCGAAGCAGCCAGCAAACCGCTGGCGATGTTTTTGAATCTCTCGGCGGGCGGGAATTCGGCGACCAGATTGTTGATGCGAATGATTTTGCGGTCGGCGTGATGCTCGGCGAGCCAAGCGGCGATCTCGCGGACATCTGATTCCGAAGGAGATTGGCCGATCATCTGGCATGATTCACGAGTGATGACCGCTGCACCGGCGGCTCCGGCAACCGAGAGAAGATCGTCGGGGTTTTTCAGAAGGCCGGTCACGAAATCGTCGGTTTCGGCCATCGACGCCAGGAGGCGCGAAACATATTGGCGAAGCTGCAAGCGCTGCTCGACCATTGCCTGGCGCTCGGCGGCGGCTAACTGCAATGCCAGGACTTGCGCCACCAGCTCGCAAGCCCGGCGGATGCTGTAGCTCACCCAGCGCGGCGCGACGTGATGACAGGAAATCAATCCCCACAAGCGCCCATCGCGCACAATTGAGAAAGACATCGAGGCGGCGGTGCCCATGTTGCGCATGTATTCCACATGCACTGGCGAAACGCTGCGCAGCGCACAATAACTCATGTCCAGGGCGCGTTTGGTAACAGGGTTCTCCGCTGGCGAGATTGGCACGGGAATATAGGCAGCATCCCGGATCAGGCGCGAGCGATTCGTGCGATAGAGCTCGCGCGCCTGCGCGGGAATATCCGAAGCAGGAAAGCGATGGCCTAGATAAGCGGGGAGATTATCGTTGCGCGATTCAGCGATGACGTTTCCATGCCAATCCACATCGAACTGATAGATCAGCACACGGTCAAAACCGGATAGGCGGCGCACTTCCCGGGCTGCGATATCACTGATTTCCTCGGGGCGTGGCTTACTTTCCAGGCTGATGATGAAATCGATCACGCGCGAAGGGAAATCTTCGACATCGCTGTAATGTTCGATAGATTCGAGCTCGATAATCAGGAGGTTGTCGTGACGATGCGCCAGCACGTCGAAGGGATGTGCTGGATCATCCTGCCAGGGAATCGAGATTGAGCCGAGATGGAAAAGACGATCATCAATATTGATGGAATCGAGCTTGGCCTGAAGCAAGCGAAAGTTTTTTTCGCCCAGGAATTGCGAGAGCGGCTTGCCCGGCAGGGGGCTGGCGGAGGATTTGCCCGAGGAGCCGGGGGTGTTGAGGCTTGCCTGGAGGATTTGGAAATCTGGCGCTACTACCAGCAGCATGCCGTGCGGCTGGATGGCGCCGGGGATTTGAATTGGTTCGGCGGCGCAATCTTGCAGATTGATTTGCCGCGCATCGTTTTTCGTCGACATACAACTATACCGCTCTGACTAACTTCGAGATTCCAGACATTTCACATAGACCTTTTCCATCGCGACAAACGTGGCATTGGCGGCGGCAATCGCCTGGGCGTGATCCTCGGGCGGTACATGGTGCTCGAGAATTTCCACAAATTCTCTCCACTGCTTGCCAACCGATGATCCATAACTCTCAAAATAAGCTGTTGGAATGGACTGCGGAAACAAAGTTCGCAGGCGCTGCGCGATCGCTTTTCCGCCCAGCGTGGAGCCTTCAATTACATACATCGAGCCGAGAACCGCCGACGTGCCGGACATTCGTGGCAGCTCAATCGATAATCCGGTATCAGGGCATTCCCCGCCCAGGGCATGGATATCTGAACGCAGCATTTCCAGTTTGCTGCGCGAGGACATCACGTTGAAAAGACCAGCGTCTACAATCGCGCTGGCGCGATTTTCCCATTGGATGAAAAAGGTGAAAAGCCCTCGATAAAGCCGCAGTGCTATGGCTGGGGTGGTAGAGAGTTGGAGGAAACGCGCGGAAATAAATACGTCGATGCGAACATGCGCCGGCATGGTGTGATGGCGCAGTTGATCACGCAGCGTAATGGGTTGGGTGAATGGTTCAGGAATATCCTGCGCGATTGCCTGCATATTCAAATGTTTTCGTTAGGCCGCCATAAGCCGCCACACAATTCTTGTCGCAAATTACTAATGTACTAAGTAGTGAAGAAAAACGTCAATGGACAATTTTCCGGCTGGATTTTGGGAAAATCTCGGGGGTTGAGTGCATTGTTCCAAATGCGATGGTTGGTTGGATGATGGGATGATTGCCCACTGCAACGTCGTGGGCTTTGGGGGTGGGATTGCCGTTCAGCTCGCCTAAGTTGTCCTGATATTTAATGAGTATGGGCGAGATAACTTTGTAGCCATCTTTGTGTGCTTCTCTGCTCTTGCGGGTAGCGGATACCCATTGCAGTGAGGTCAGTTAGGAATTGATGCAGCTTGGTCCCGTGGTCGGGATGAAGCATTAGATCGACATAGCGCCAATCCAATTGGGCTTTTTCAATATATTCCAGTGCTATCGGATCTGGTTTGTCAGCGGCTATGGAGTGGGCTTGCTCGAGCAGTTCATGGCTTTCGGTCATCACCTGGGGTGGGAAAAGCGCTGGGGTGGGGGGATCGTAGATGAGCAAATGGCGATCGGCGGGCTGGACTTGTTGGTGAACCAGATCGAACCATCTCCGCATCGGTTTATTGGCGGGGCCATACACGGCGAGCATCCAGTGGTCGATCAATTGATTCGCATTGGCATTAGAGTCCCACAGCAAGTGGGCCATCACGTAGGCGCGAAGTTCGGCGTCGGAGCCTCCGCCGCCGGGGTCGGCATCGCCTTCAATGAAAATGCCTTTAACGCCGGTGCGTTTATAAAGACGAATGGAATCCGGGAACTGGTTGAAATCAGCAAAGGGCATCAGCTCATTGGTGAAATCGCAGCTGTAATGCCAGATATAAAGATTGCTGGTGAGCTTGTACCAGGCATTGAGGTGATCGAGGAATAATTGAGTAGCGGGGAAGGTGGATTGTTCATAGGGATGCGCCTGATCGCAATGAAAAGCACAGAGGCGCACGCGCACATTGGGCAGGGGGGCAATATTTTTCGGCGGGGCTTCGGTGAATTCATACGCCAGCGTGTCGATCAAAACGTGCGGATGGGTCTTGGCGACGGCAGCGGCGACCTGGTTGGCAAACCAGAGATATTCTCCGCTCGGGCCCCCGTATTGATCTATTAATTTTTTGCAATTATCGCAAGTGCAATAATTCAGGTTGTCGTTTTGCGAAACTGAAACAATCGCAGCATCCGGGTTTTCTGTGATCCATCGGTTCACTGTGTCGATTGCTATTTTCAGCACGGCTGGATTGCTCAGGCATCGCTGCACGCGATTGCCGCCGACACGCTTGCCGTTGATCAGGGGGAAATAATCAGGATGTGCTGCAAATTCCTCAGCGGGGATGATGTCGTGCAAGGTGTGCACGAAATAAGGGGCATAGCGAATTCCGCCGCCGTAGCTGGAATCGAGATGCGTCCAGCTTCCGTTCATGCGCAGGTGGGCGCACCAGTCAGGATCGGTCGCTTCGGTGATATAGGCTTCGCGATACTCGAAGCTGGGGGTTTGCGTTTCATTCAGATCGGGGATGCTCAGGGTGCTGGCGTGAGGCATGTAGGTGTAGGTGGGAGTGAGCCAGTCGACGCCGAGTTTTTCCAGCAAAGCAAAGCAGGCGTACATCGAGCCGCGCTTGCCAGGGCCTGCGAGGAGGATGTGATTGCCAATGGATTTTACGATGAAGCCGTCGTCACCCAGTTGCTCAAAATCTGCGGGAAGGCCCAATTGTTTTGAATAGCGGTTCACGCCGACAATGATGGCGTGATCGGGCAAGGGCTGGGCGGTTGTGATAATCGGCAGCGTCGCGCCGGTGATCTGCGCGATGTAGGATTGCAGTTGCCGGGCTCCGCGCATGTCTGCGAAGGTGTCGGGCGGGGAGTTTTCGCACACGATGGCAAAATCGCTTTGCCCGTGCTGGACGATTGTTACATCCGCATGGGCACATAGACCTGCGCAAAAAATAATTGCTAACCCAAATTTAAGCATGTGAAATATGCAAACATTTTATATTTAACCACACGGGACCGCAATTAAATTTTACCTGGTGAATTATCGATGATCGGGTCATTTTTTATATGCCATCGAGCAGATTCGGCATGTTGTTAAGGAGCCAGAATCGTATGTTATCAAGCAGAAAAGGAAACGAGATTTCTATGCGATATTACCTGGCGATGATTGGCGTTCTGGGTCTGATGAGTGTTTGCAGCGGGGGATTGAACAAAATAGATCAGAGCTTGCTCGATTCACGTGGAATGACCCTGCACACCGGGGCATTATACGGCGAGGCGATTAACGGGGAGGCGTTTCAGTTTGACGCGATTCGCACATTTAATGGCTATCAATATGCGGTCTACTGGGTGGCTGATTACAGCTTGGGAAAACATCCCTATCACCTGGCAGTAGCGCGGCGAAAAGTGGGCGATTCGCATTGGGAAATCGCTGATCTGAAAGATGCACTATTTTTGAATGGTATCTTTCGTGGCAAGATCGAAGATGCGCACGACACCGCTTCGCTCGGCATCGACGAAATCGATGGGACCATCCATCTCTCTTATGACATGCACGATAACGATTTGAATTATCGCGTGAGTGCGCCCGGCGTCGCAACGCATCCAAAGAATGTGAAATGGGGGCCGGAAGTATTTGGTAAGCGAATCAATCATCTGGGCGATAGCGGCGTTCTACATTCGGTGACTTATCCGATGTTCCTGCCCACGCCCAAGCATGATCTGGAACTGTTCATTCGCCTGGGAGTCAGTGGAAACGGATCGAACTGGATTTTCGATTACGACGGCAAGACCCACACCTGGGGCAAAGGTCGGCAGATTGATGATGGCACGACGGGTGATTACGCGTTTACGGATTTGGCTGGGAAGCAGCGTATCAACAAGGTGCGAAACTCCTATCCCAATGGATACAACTATTCACCCGACGGCCGATTGTTCACGACCTGGGTCTGGCGCGATGGTTCGCCGTTCGGCAGCGGATCGAATCACGATATCTGCTTTGCCTATTCAGACGATGCAGGCTTTACCTGGAAAAATAACAGCGGCCAGACAATCACAAATGTGGACGGGAAAGATGGATTGCCCCGGCGTATTACCGTGAATTCGCCCGGGATTGCTGTATTTCCCATCAGCCAATATTTCGCGCTGATGAACACGCAGGCACAGGCGGTCGATCGTCGTGGGCAACTGCACACGCTGATGTATCACCGCGACCCCGGCACGACATTTCATTCGGTGTGGGATCCCGCCCAGTGCAGCTATTACCATTCCTGGCGCGACGCCAAGGGGACATGGCACACCACTGTGCTCTCGCGCGAGGTGATTGGCAGCTCCACCGGCTCGCGGCCGAGAATGGTTTTCGACAAGCATGACAATGCCTATGCGATCCTCACCGTGCGGGTTTTAAGTGACGCTAACACGAATGGCATCTATTTCGACCACGGCAAGCTCCAGATCGCCGAAGCAACCGCAAAAAGTGGCTGGTCGGATTGGAAGATCGTTGCCAGTGAAGATGGCCCGTTCGTAAACGAGCCGCTCGTGGACTACGGCCGCGCGAAAGAGGGCGTGCTGTCGGTGATGATGCAGAAAACGCCGACCAGGAGTCTGCAGGCGACGGATATTGTGGTCTATGAATACAAGATGCAGTAAACGCATTTCCGCCAAATACAAAATTGCTACAATAAAACCGCATGGCTCAAAAGAAGATTTCGGGTGGCGTGGTTCATGAGCTACCGCCGGATTTGCGGAAGGCGCTGAGCGCTTCGCCTAACGCTTTGAAGGCGTGGGAAGATATTACGCCGCTGGCTCGGAACGAATGGATTTGCTGGACGATCTCAGTCAAGAAACCGGAAACGCGTCTGGATCATGTCAGAAGGGTTTGTCTGCATCTGAGCGAAGGGCAGCGCCGGCCGTGCTGCTGGCCGGGATGTCCGCATCGGTGATTTAATTCGTTTAATAGTAGCATGGGCGTCTCGCCCATGTTTAATTTTATCCGACATAGGCGAGACGCCCATGCTACGCATCTCAAGCATTAAAGCGCATTTTTCGAAGCTTTAGATTTTCTCCTTGACTCCCCGATATCTTCCAGCATTATTCTTTCTGCGTTTATTTGTTGTTTTGGTTCGAGAGGAGAGGATGAAAAATGCGTTTATTGTCTAAGTTGCGGGGCGCTGGCGTTCTTATTTCGATTTTGAGCATTATCAAATTTGCATCCGCGAATGCATCGTTTAGAGGTTTGGGTTTTTTAGGTACGGCTTCTAATCCATCCAGTATGGCCTCTGGCCTTTCAGCAGATGGCGCGGTGGTGATCGGTACAAGCAATGATCTGCCGGTCAGATGGACAGCCGCTGGTGTCCAGAATCTTGGAGTGCTCCCGAGCAGCGGCACCGCCGTCTATACCGCCGCACATGGTGTTTCTGCTGACGGATCAGTGGTTGTCGGTACCAGTCTTTCCAGCAATCAAGCCCAGGCGTTCGAATGGACAGCCACTACAGGGATTACCGCTCTCGGCGGAGTGGCAGCTGGAAATGATAGTCAAGCATATGGTGTTTCAGCCGACGGCACAGTTATCGCCGGATACGCGGAAATATCTAAAGTAACTCAGGCGGTTGAATGGACACGAAGCGCTGGCATGGTGGAAATTGGCGGATCGAATAGCACTATTCCTTCTTCCATCGGCGAAGGAGTTTCCGGAAATGGCCAGGTTTTAGTTGGCATCGGAAATACCGCTAGTGGCGTCGTTGGATTTCGCTGGACTGCCGCCTCCGGAATGCAGAATTTAAATTCCAACGCCGTCTTTGGAGGCATCGTGACCCGACGCGCTTATGCTGCTAACGAAGATGGTTCAGTCATCGTGGGTGAAGGTGGATTAGCCAATGGTACAACCCAAGCATTTCGCTGGACTACTACTGCCGGCATAACCGGCTTGGGCACCCTGCCCGGATTTTCTACGGCAAGCGTGGCTCTGGCTGTTGATGCTGATGGTTCGACAATCGTAGGCGATGCCAATAGTGCTTCCAGTGATGCCGTTTTTATATGGGATCCAGTCCACGGTATGCAGAATCTCCAGCAAGTATTGACAAGCCAGGATGGCCTCAATTTAACCGGTTGGACACTAATCGACGCGCTGGCTATCTCTCCTGATGGACAAACTATAGCGGGGGACGGAATTGATCCTGCCGGGCATGAGGAAGCCTGGATTGCGACATTACCAGAACCTGGTGGTGCCCTTCTCTCCACGATTGCTGCCTTTTGCATGCTGGTATCTACGCGCCGTCGCATCGCTGCCTCGCATTGAAATCGATGAGGCAGCAGGAAGCGTCGCTAAATGACCAAGGCCCGTTAGACGCATTGATGCGTAAAGTAGTAGCGGCTTTGCTACTGCTGATCCATGCGCCACAGCGGGGGAGTTCGAGGCGAAGAAGCGGAGAAGAAATCGGCGTTGGTGTCGTTGGTGATTTTGGCGCGATCGACGGAGTCGACGTGGCCGTCGAAGTAGGCGACATTTACCAGGCCGGTGGTAAAGGGCCGCTTGTAGTCGAAGTTGCCGTGCCGGCTGCCGCTGACGCGGACGGAGCCGGGACTATTCACGCCGCCGTTATAAGCATTCCAACCGATGCCGTCATAGAAGAAGGCGGTTTCAGATGCGCGTTTGACATCGCCCATGCGGCGGATGGGGTAATAGGTATCGGTGGTCGAGCCGCGATAAACCATTGCGAGCGAAGAGGAGGGGAGATCGGTCACCACCGGATAATTTGAAGGCGTGATGTATGGATCGACATTAGATCCCGTTTTGCCGTAAGAGGTGCCGTTGATCCCGTAGGAATAATCGACGATCAATCCAGGCTGAAGGTGGTAGGAGAGGCGGCGCTCGAACCCGTCGGCCTGAATGGTCAGTTGCACGCCGGTGACTTCATTATACGTGAGCAAACTTCCTACTTCGGGGCAGACCATGACGCCCTTGGCAATGGGAGCATCATTGGGACTGATATTGGGATTGGGCAGGTAATGAAAAGCAACCAACGCAATT
>DASXDR010000108.1:0-78023 GCA_036490535.1 Tepidisphaeraceae bacterium
ATGGAACGGAGCATTGCCTGGATCGGAAACTTCCGACGGCTGGTTGTCCGCTATGAACGTAACCTCAGGATGTACCAAGCTTTCTTTCATGTGGCTTGCTTAATGATTACCTTGAGGCAGTTTTGAAACAGGTTCTAGATACAAACGCCAAACTGAAGCATTTGTAAGCATCACCCATTCGAGCCCCTCATTGGCGGCATAATCTATCGCCTGTTTGACGTGACGATCCTCCAGTGCTGTACCAGCCGATTTTACCTCGACTAACGCAATAGATTTGTCCTCAATTTTTATGATAAGGTCGCAAAATGTGCCGCGAATGGCATGTTCGCTGGTGAGGTCGGCATATTTATCGTAACCGAATACTTCGGCCATGAGGTCTTTGACCAGTGTTACTGTATCGGCTTCGGATACGTCACGGGTTTTCTGCTGTTCTATGATGGGGAGAAGGCTTTTGAGGCCAGCTACCGCGTTCAGACGCCCGCTTGGAAATTGCCATTTTGAACGCCTTTCGCGCAAAAACAAAGATAAATCAGCTGCACAGCAAGGACTACAGCGCTACAGAGGGTGCGTCAACACGATAACGCAGTAAACTTCCATGCTCAACTGGAAATGCATATCCGCAAGAAATATATCTGATTTTTTTGACTTATCGCTTGATCCGGGCACTCCCCCCACCGGCGACGTGCAACAATTCCTCTAGCGTTATCTGACTCGTATCTCCCATTGTACTCATGAGCATCGCTCCATGAGCAACACCCAGATTTACGCATTCCTGTGGTGTTTTGCCATTGAGAAAACCATACGCAAAGCCACTGGCGAAGCCGTCGCCGCCACCGACGCGGTCTTCGATTTCTAAATCGGGGAAGGAGAGGCCGTCGTAGAATTGGCCTTCGGTCCACATAATGGCGGACCAGTCATTGATCGTCGCCGTTTTAACACCGCGGAGAGTGGTGCCGACGACTTTGATATTGGGAAAATCTTTGACGACTTTATTCACCATGTTTTTGAAGGCGGTGGTGTCGAGTTCGCCTTTTTCGATGTCGACGCCTTCGACGCTGTAACCCAGAACCTTCTGGAAATCCTCTTCGTTCCCGATCAGGCAATCGATGAACGGAACCAGTGGCTTTGTGGTGGCGATGGCTTCTTCGCTTTTCCAAAGCTTGGAGCGAAAGTTCAGATCATATGAAACAATGGTGCCAGCTTCATGGGCAGCTTTCACAGCTTCGGCAACGACCTGGCGAGTAGATTCAGATAGCGCCGCGAAGATGCCGCCCGTGTGCAGCCAGCGCACGCCGTCTTCTTTGAACAATTTTTTCCAATTGATTTCGCCAGGTTTGATGCCTGAAGTGGCGGTGTGGCCGCGATCGTAAAGAGTGACGGAGCCGCGCTTGGCGACGCCGACTTCGGTGAAGTTCAGGCCGATGCGATCTTTTTTGCCAACACCATCGTATTTGCGCTCGATGACATAAGAAACATCCATGCCGACAGCGCGGGCATGGTTGCGAATGATTGCTCCCATGGGCGAGGAATTGAGCCCCCCCACCCAGCCCGTCCGCAGCCCCAGGCGTGAAAGAGCATACGATACGTTGTACTCTCCGCCGCCAACCCACACTTCGAGCAGTGGAGCGAACTCAATCCGCCCATGCTGCGGCGGCGAGAGGCGAATCATGCACTCGCCCAGCGAAACCAAATCATATTTGCACGAACCAGCTTCACGAATCTTCATATTGAAATCCTTTTATTCATTGCGCGGCTGCCAACCGAGCAGTTCGGAAACCCCTTTATTCGGCAGTGTTTTTCCCAGCATATCTCCCGACGCATGGACGATATGATATCCCGGTTTTCGCAGTGCTGCGGCAGCGAGAAATAACCGCCGGGTATCGTTCGGACCAATGCAGCAGAGATTTTTTTCACGGCTGGGATCAAACTTTTCCTTCTCCGTCCATTCGTATTCCTGCCGAGGCAGGATCAATCGCAGCATCAAGAATGTCATCTGCGGATTGTTCCGCGAAAGAATATCGCACACCTGTTCGCCCAGCCATTTCGTAATCCCGTAAATCCCTTTGGAATCTGCGGGCCGAGTCTCGTCAAAAGGCGTGGTCTCCCACAAATCTTGAAATACGCTAAGCGAAGAAGCATAAACAAATTTCGCCACGCCAGCGTCGACGGCCAATTTGGCGCATTTGTAAAGTGCGCGCACGTTGACATTAAACCCAAGGTCCACGCTCTCGGCTTCGCGAAATGCCTTGCGGCCGTAAGGGAGATAAATTACGCAATCCATTCCCGCAAACGCTGGCGCGAGCTTTTCGGTATCTTCGATATCGCAAACCGTCGTGCGATCTTCGCGTCCCGGCACGGGGATCATGTCGGAATAAAATGTCTCATGCTCCGCTTCGAAGACCGGGCGAATGATCGTCCCCACGTAGCCCGCTGCTCCCAGAATTAAAACTTTCATAGAAACTTGTCGCTTGTAATTGTTATACGAAACCGAACGGATCATGATCTCGCTGCGATATGAGAAATTGTACATCGCGCAGTTTTTCCTGCATGCGTTGCGCCAAGCGCGGCAGAATCGCCCGCTCACTATTGCTATGCAACGTGGCGATTACGGTCACTCCCGCTTTCGCTGCCGCCAGCGCATCATGGTGCGGCAATTCGCCGGTTAGATAAACTTCTGCCTTTTGTGCGATCGCATCGCCGAGATGCCGTCTTCCCGCCCCCGCCAGACAGGCACCTTTTTTTACGTTTCCATCTTTTGGTCCAGCTATCAGAATGTGCGAAAGCGATAGACCTTTTTTCACTCGCTCAAAAAGTTCGGCGCGCGAAATATTGGCGAGCGTTCCGATTCTCCCCTGTCCGACCTTTGCGGGTGGCGTGGCCAATTGGATTAAATCCAACGCAGGTTCTTCATACGGATGCGCTTTGTACAACGCTGCCAAAACCGCGGGCAATTGCTGCCGAGGTAATATCGTCTCAAAGCGCACTTCAGGCGTGCGTGTGAGTTTTCCTTTTTTGCCCACCGCAGGATCGCTCCCCTCGCCGGCGAAAAATGTCCCTTCTCCCTGCGAGCGGAACGAGCATTGTGAGTATTTTCCAATCCACCCTGCCCCGGCATCAAACAGCGCCCGCGCCATTTCTTCCAGATTTTCCGCAGGCACGAAGGTCACTAATTTAAATTCATGCGCTTTGGTTTCAACCAATCGCAGAGACCGAACATTCTGCAGTCCCAAAATTTCCGCCAGCAAATCATTCGTTCCCCCCTCTGCCACATCCAACGCAGTATGCGGCGAGTAAATCGCCACACCATCGCGAATTGCCTGAAAAATCAGCGACGAACCGGTGATTTTCTTCAAGCCCTCAAAAATCGGCGGATGATAGCTGATTACCATCTCGCATTTCTTTTCGCGCGCTTCCGCAGCCACCGCAGGCGTGTAATCAATCGTTAACAAACATCGCTGCACAGCCTGCGCGCTATCTCCAGCCAACAGCCCAACGTTATCCCAACTCTCGGCGAGCGACGCCGAAGCGATCTCCTCCAGCACCGTGACAATATCCGAAACGTTCATATCAATGCAGAATGATGAATGCAGAACTCAGAATGTCAATGCTGCATCTGATTAAGGGCTTGTGAGAATCGCAACGTAATCTCCCCTGGCTTGTCATTTCCCACCACACTCCGCTCGATACGCGTCACCGGCATCACATTCATAATCGAATTAGTCAGAAAAACTTCGTCGGCATTCAACAACTGCTCCACATTGATCGCAGCAAACTCTACTTCAACACTCTGCGAGCCGGCAATTTCCAGAATAGCCTGCCGGGTGATGCCCGGCAGCACGTTGCTTCGTGCATAAGGCAAGCGCTCGCGCAGGTTTTGGTCGCCATCGATTTCCGCTTGCGTGGGCGGGGTGACTAATCTGCCATTTTTGACGAGGAAGACATTCGAGATCGAGCCGGATTGAAGATAATTATAAATATTAAACCAGAGCGCTTCGCCGCAGGACATATGCTGGGCCGAGCGCAACGCTGCGATTCGCGACATGTAATTCAGTGTCTTGTGCCCCGCCTGAGTATCCCAGGGATTGAGCTTCTGATCATCCAGCAGCGCCGCGGTCATCCCCTTTTCATATAGTTCCTGCGGATAAGGGTGAAATTTGGTCGCGGTCAGAAAGCAATTCTCGGCGGTAACGGTCAGACGCAGACGTGCCTCGGACAAATTATTCTTCTCCAGCAATTCCTTCACCACCGCAACAAGAGCCTGATCTGTAAACGTGAACGGAATTGACAGCAATTGAGAGGAATCTCTTATGCGCTGGCTATGCTGCTCCAGGCGAAATACATTTCCCGCAATTGCCTGCATCGTTGTAAACACACCCGCGCCGTGAAGCAATCCGGGATCACGCAGCGGAAGCGACGCCTCGGCATCATCTACAAATTTTCCATTAAGCCATACCATGCGAATCACCCGGCAATCGGCTTACGAGCGCGAACCAGGAACTGCCTGCCCATGATCTGCCATATAGGTGGAAAATTCAGATAAGCCCGGATCAATACCGGATGCTTCGGAACCCAAGACCGCGTTGTGTAGGGCAAAAAACGAGGATAAAGATCAACAATCTCGAATTCCTGATTGATCAGCATTTCTTGAAGCGATCGATCGCTGATCGGCACGACGTGATCCCAGAAATCCCAGTATTTGCCAGGAAGAAACCGAATATTCGGCCCGAGCATCACGAAACATCCTCCGGGCCTAAGCACGCGACGCGCTTCGCGCGCCATCTGCTCCACTTCCCGCTTGCCGGGCAAATGCTCCATCAAATTGGAAGTAAAAACCAGATCGACGGAATTGTCCGCGATAAAAGACAAATCGCAGACACTCTTCTGAAAGAATTTAACTCCATGATCCAAGTGCGAAGGCGAATCGGGATTGAGATCGAACCCAATTCGCTCGGCAGCATGAACATAATTGAGAAATTCGCCGTAGCCGCACCCCAGGTCCAGAACAGTATCCGAGGGTCTAATCCAACGATTGAAATAGTGCTTAACGATCACTTCCCATACGCGCCTTTTCGCGGCGAGTTCCTCGGCGGGAAAGCGTTTTCGATAGATACGCCGAACTTCGTCTTCAGTAACAATCATGTACTTATGCTGTTATATGCGATGAATATCAGCGATGCCAAACCTGAAGCTGTGTTTCTTTCAGCCGGCGCATGTTCTGGCGACGATAATCTTTTTGCGTCAGCCGCCGCTCCAGCCAGCAGTAAAGAATGATGAAGAGATAGCGCGACCCGGCTTCCTTGATTTTAAATTTGGAAACGCCTTCCTTGCGATTGCGCCAGGTATTGGGCACCACGGCATAGCGGTATCCGCGTACGATGGCTTTGAGCGGTAATTCCACGGTCAGATTAAAATGAAACGCCAGGAGCGGTTGGATCCCCGCAATCACGTGGCGGCGATACATTTTGAAGGCGTTGGTCGTGTCGTTGTAACTGCGAAAAAAAATGACTTGAATAAAAAGATTGCCCAGACGATTCAGGAACAGTTTAAACAGCGGATAATCAATGGTTTTTCCGCCACGCATGAATCGCGACCCAAAAACGCAGTCATTCCCTTCGCTGAGCTTTCGATAAAACCTGACCAGATCGTCTGGCGAATCAGAAAGATCAGCCATCACAATCGCCACAGCATCCCCCCGAAACTCCGCCAATCCGCAGCGTACTGCAAAGCCAAACCCATTGGGCGGTGCATTATTGATGTAACGTAAAGCAGGGATTTCCGTCTGTAATTGCCGAAGAATTTCCTCAGTTTTATCCTTAGAATTATCGTTGATAACCAGAATTTCGTGCTGAATACTTGCCCCCACCAACGCGGTATTAATCGTCCGCACGGTTTCAGCTATATGTCCTTCTTCATTGTGTGCGGGAATGACCACCGAAAGCATGTCAGGAATACCCGCAGCTTCCCATTCAGCCAGAGATTGTACTTCCAATGCCATAAATGCGTTACCTGTGCCTCTTCTTCAATTATATTAGCAGAAGTGCGATAACCATCAATTTTACATAATAAAACATGTTCGCGCTGACTTTCACTCGCGCCAGCAACTTTTATAATCCACCTATGCGCTATAAATCCATTTTGCTCTTCGGCGCCCCGGGCAGCGGCAAAGGCACGCAGGGCAAAATCATTGGTAAAATTCCTGGCTTCTTCCACATGGCTACGGGAGACTTTTTCCGCTCGCTGGACCTTCGCAGCGAAATGGGCAGGACCGTCTGGGAATATTCCAGCAAGGGCCTGCTCGTCCCCGACGAAATCACCATTAAGCTCTGGCGGCAGCACATCATGGGAATGGAGATGATCAACCAGTTTTTCCCGGAAACGGAAATCCTGGTGCTCGATGGCATCCCGCGCAACCTGCGCCAGGCAGAGTTGATGGAAAAAGAGATTGACGTATTGAAGATCATTTATCTGCAATGCGCTGATCTGGGAAAAATGGTCGAACGTCTCCGGCGGCGTGCGCTGAAAGAAAATCGCGTCGATGACGCCAATGACGCCGTGATCCGCCGCCGGTTGGAAGTGTACGAATGGGACACGCGTCCGATGCTCGACTATTACCCCAAGGACAAAATTATCCCGATCGACGCCATGCAACCAATGATCCGGGTGCTGGAAGAGATCATCAAAATCTTATCGCCATTGAAAGAAGACATGGATCGCCATTCCGGCACATAATGCAATGACGCCGCTCGCGGGAAAAATCCTAATAAGCAAATTAAGTCACGCTCTCTTTGATAGTTGCGCATCGCTAATTCCCAGCTTTTTTTATCTAGCCTAATTTGAGCTTATCTGCCTACATTGTCAGATGTGACCAAGGCACTAAGCAAACGCCGTATTTCACCAGTCAAGGCTCTCATCACCTGGGCCTTGCAGTGGGGCTTGTGGCTTTTGTTTGCGGGAAACACAGGCATTCGTGAGATGGGCATTGGCCTGATCGCCACTGGCTTGGCCACGCTGGGGGAAGTAGTTTTCGCCTGCCAATTGCGCGGCGATTATCATTTCCGATTTCGCGATCTACTCCAGATCTATTGGCTCTTCTGGTACACCATCACCGGCGCCTGCGAAGTTATGCAGGGCCTGACACGGCAACTGTTTACCAAAAGAGGGGCAGATAGTTTTATCGGTGCCGTGCCCTTCGATATTGGCGGAGATACGCCCAGCGCTGCCGGCCGGCGTTGTCTGGCCATCACCTATACCACCGCCACGCCAAATTGCATCGTGTTTGGGCTGGAACCAAAGAAGAAACTGCTGCTTTACCACCAAATCATCAGAGGACCTATCCGCTCACTAACGAAGAATCTGGGGGCGCGGCCTTGAATACGCCTATGAACATTTGGCTCTGGGCCGGCGCGGGAATGCTTTTCTGCCTGATGATGCTCACGCTGGTCTGCTTTCGAGGAGAGATCGGTGATCGACTGGTTGGATTGGAAATGGCCGGTTGCCTCGCTTCTCTAACGATGGTGCTTCTTATCGAAGGATTCAAAAGGCCTTCCTTTTACGATCTGCCTTTGACGCTGGCCCTGCTGAGTTTTGGCAGTGGGATGGTTTTTGCGCGCTTCGTGCAGAGGTGGTTATGACGGCTCATCAGATGATCATTGCAATATTGCTGGGATTTGCCGTGCTGGTCGCTTTTCTATGCACACTGGGAATGATCGTTATGCGCGACGCGTTTCAAAGGCTGCAGTTCACTACGCCGGTGATCAGCATTGCCGCCATGTGCATCACCGTCGCGGTGTGGCTAGACGATCCCGCCTGGGGGGCGCGGCTGAAAATGCTCTGCATCACCATCACTCTTTTCTGGATGAATTCCATTCTCACCCATGCAACCGCCCGAGCGATTCGCATCCGCGACCACGACCAACTCGCCCCCGAGAAAGGTGAGGACATTCACATCGTCCACGAAAAATAAAAATGCAAGTCATCGAAATCGCCATTCTGATTTTCATTGCGCTAACCGGTACAGCCGTGGTGATGGTGCGTGATCCTGCCAAGCAGGTCATCGCCATCAGCTATTTCGGCATTGTCCTCTCGGTCATGTTCCTGATTTTTCAGGCGCCCGATGTCTCGCTATCGCAAATCGTCATTGGCACCGTCGGGCTACCCATGATGATCCTGCTCTGCCTGGCCAAACTCAAACGCGATGAGCAGCTGCGCCAAAAAGAAGCGGAGAAGAAAGGATGAAATACCCCTTTCGCATGATTGCTTTTTTCATTGGCGCCGCCGGCTTTGCGGCAGTATTAGCTACTTTATTCATCAAGCTACCCGTGGATACGCGCCCAACATTGGTAGGCGATGCAGCCAATCCTAACAGTGTCCCCCTACATGACCGCTACTTGCAGGCGATCAATGCCAACGTGATGGTGCAGCGAAACGTCACCGACGCGGTGACGGCAGTAAATTTCGACTATCGCGGCTTCGATACCGTGGGAGAAGAATTCATTTTCTTCGTGTCGGTCATGGGTGGGATTGTCCTACTGAAACAAGCGGAGGAAAAACGCAAAAAGCCCTTGCGCGACGCGATTTCGGCGGGCCGGGATGTTGGTCCCAGCGATGCCATGCGCGTCTGGGTTCTAGGCATGGTCGCGCCGAAAATCTGTTTCGGCATTTACATCGTTACCCACGGCCAGCTCTCTCCCGGTGGTGGATTCCAAGGTGGCGTGATCCTCGCCACTGCCGCGCTGATCATCTATCTCGGCGAAAATTTCGAGATGTTTAAAAACATCATGTCGCACCCGCTGGTGGAAGTGGTGGAAGCAATTGGCGCGGGTGGCTTCGTGCTAACGGGCGTCCTGGCTTATTTCTGGACCAAACCCTATCTCACGGATGTCCTTCCGTTAGGCAAAACTAATGAGCTCACCAGCGGCGGAACCATCGCCATCATCAGTTTTCTCACCGGCATCGAAATCATGGCTGGCTTTGTGCTGATTCTGTTCGCATTTTTGCAGGAGACGCTCGTCGCGGGCGAATAGATTATGGATCCATTGGTGACCCATGTTGGATATGCCGTTGCGGGCTGGCTACTGCTGGTCGGCATATACGGCGTGGTGAGCAGCCGACATCTGGTGCATATGTGCCTGTGCCTCGCTGTGTTGCAGGCGTCGACGTATATCCTGCTGACGGTAATTGGCTTTCGCCCTCATTTGCCGGCACCGATATTCACCGACGCGATTACCCCGGCACAGCCGGCGGTCGATCCTGTCATCGCCGCACTTATGCTGACCGACATCGTTGTCGAGGCCACGGTTGTTGCGTTATTGCTCGCCATCGCGGTGCAGATCCATAAGCGCACCGGGTCGGTCGATCCGAATAAGGTCAACGTCATGCGGGGATAAAGATGCCAGCGCTTCCGATCATTATTCCATTACTTGTTGCTGCACTTTTGGCGGCGCTAGGCCAATGGCTGCCGCGACGGATCATGGACATCCTGGCCTTGCTCACATCCGCCGCCGTCACTGCGATCTGCATTTACCTGGCGGTCATCAGCCAGCATGGCCTGATAGTCTACTGGTTCGGTAATTGGCATCCCATGCACGGATTTCCCTTGGGAATCTGTTTCGCCATCGATCCCATCGGCGCTGGATTGGCGGCATTAGTGGGATTGCTGGTCACCGCGGCGTTTACTTTTTCCTGGGCGTATTTCGAGTCGATCAAATCCTTTTATCACGCGATGATGCTGGTTTTCATGGCCGCCATGTGCGGACTTTGCCTGACCGGTGATTTGTTCAATCTTTTCGTATGGTTTGAATTGATGACGGCTGCCGCCGTCGGACTTTGCGGATATAAATCGGAAGAGAGTTGGCCGCTATTGGGCGCGCTGAATTTTGCAGTGACCAATACTATTGCTGCGTTTATTTCTCTCAGTGGCATCGCGATTCTCTACGCCTACACCGGCTCCCTGAACATGGCAGAGGTCGGGCACACGCTCGCCAACCATCCACTGGATCCGACCTTCACCAGCCTGGCAATGCTGCTTTTATGCACCGGATTTCTGGTCAAGGCGGCAGCATTTCCTTTTCATTTCTGGCTCGCTGATGCGCATGCGGTGGCGCCCACACCGGTTTGCATTCTGCTCTCTGGCGTTATGGTCGAGCTGGGCATTTACGCGATTGCACGACTGATATGGGATGTGTTTTCCCCTGTGCTCTGGCAGCAATTGCCTGCGATCGGCGATCTCCTGGTTATCGTCGGATGCCTTACGTGTCTGGTAGGAGGAATCTACTGCTACTGCCAGCGGCATTTTAAACGAATGCTCGCGTTTTCGACTGTCAGCCACGTGGGAATCATGTTTATCGGCCTGGGGTTGCTCGGGCCTAAAGCGTTTGCCGGCTTAACGATGTATGTGCTTGGACATGGCATGGTCAAAGGCGCACTGTTTATCTGCGCGGGAATTTTTTTGCACCGTTTCCAGAGCGTTGACGAACACGACCTGCGCGGACGCGGCAAAAGTGTCTGGCCCATGGCAATTCTAATGATCATCGCTGTTTGGGGATTGGCAGGCTTGCCGCCCAATGGGACATTCATGGGGCAGAGCTTGATTGACCAAGCCGCCGTTCTCGCCAACAAAAAGTGGGTGGACTGGTTCATCATTTTTGCCGAGGCCATCACTGCCGCCGCCGTGCTTCGGCTGAGCATCCGCGTTTTTCTAGGATGGGGCGCCGGCCTCGAAGCCACCGCTCACCTTGCGCCGCACATCCCCATGGGTCCGGAAACCAAGGGCGAGCGCGCCCGCATTCCCATGTGGATGTGGGCTCCGGCAGCAGTATTGCTTGCTGTCGGCATAACTATTCCTTTCTGGCTCAATCCCACTACCAGCAGCGTTTATTTTCAAAGCGGCAGCGCCTATCAGGCCAAAGTCCTGACTGGTTCGGCTTCCTGGCCAATTGTTTCCAAACAATTTCAGTCGCATTTGCATTGGCATCAGCTCGTGGTAGCGGGAGGCGCGCTGGTATTGGCTTTGGCGGCACTGCTGCCGCGCAAGAGCGCAATGCCTTTCCGAGTAGCTTTGGCCGGTGCAATTCGCCGCACTATTCGACCTTTGCGCCAATTACAGAGCGGGCGAATTGGTGATTATGTCACGTGGCTGGTTTGCGGATTGGCAGCTTATAGTGGGCTGCTTCTGCTCATGGAAAGGTATCTATGATCCCGCTTATCGCCTGGATCGGTTTTACTTCCGATGGGCATGTGGAAATTTTCGGCACCAAGCTCATTGGCGTAGATGCCGAAAACGGCCGCCGATTACTCCTCACTATCGGCTATATCGCCGCCGTCATGATCCTCAGCTTCGTTCTGCGCGGTATCCTGCGCCTGCTCCTGCACAACTGGCGCGGCAAACGCATCGCCTTCTGGGTCAGGCAAATCATCCGCCTGCTCACGACCATCATCATTCTTATCGGCATTATCTCCATCTGGTGCGGGAACTCCGGAAATGCTGGAACATTCTTCGGCCTATTCAGCGCCGGCCTGGCCTTTGCGCTGCAGCGCGTGATTACCGCTTTCGCAGGATATGTGGTCATTCTGCGCGGTAAAACCTTTAACGTCGGCGACCGCATCACCATGGGCGGCGTGCGCGGGGATGTCGTTGCACTCGGATTCATCCAGACCACCATCATGGAAATGGGGCAGGCCCATGGAGAACAGAATGACGACCCGTCCATGTGGGTGCATTCGCGCCAATACACCGGGCGGATTGTGACTGTCACGAATGACAAAGTCTTCGACACGCCGGTTTACAATTTCACGCGCGAGTTTCCATATATCTGGGAGGAGATTCGCATTCCAATTTCTTATAAAGATGATTGGCATAACGCCGAGCGAATTATTCTAGAGGCGGCGAAAGAATTAACGGTGAAGATTAAGGATCTGGCCGAGGATGATAAAGAGGAGCTGGAGCGCCGATATGTCCTGAGTGTGGATCAGCTCGAGCCGCGTGTCTACTGGCGACTAACCGACAACTGGATCGAAATGAGTCTTCGCTTCATCGTCAAAGACCACGGCATGCGCTCCATAAAAGACGCCATGGCCCGCCGAATCATCACCGAATTCAAATCCGCCAAAATCGGCATCGCCTCCGGTACCTATGACATCGTCGGCCTTCCACCCATTCAAGTTACTCTTGGCGATCAGCCTCCCAAAAAGCCTTCATAGTGCCGAGGGCTTTGCCCATTGTCGTTAATACCGCTATATTCCTTCGCCCTATACGAAAGGAAGTAACTATGAGCAAAATCGAATGTATCCGCGCTATGGAAATCCTTGATTCGCGCGGTAATCCAACCGTCCGTGTCACTGTCCGTCTGGATAGCGGCGTCACTGAATCCGCCTCGGTCCCCAGCGGGGCATCCACCGGCGAATACGAAGCGGTCGAACTCCGCGATGGCGATAAAAAACGCTACAACGGCAAAGGCGTCCTCAAAGCTATCGCCAATGTCAACGACCAGATCGCCCCTAAGCTCAAAGGCATTTGCCCCACTAAACAGCTAAAAATCGACGAAGCCATGCTGGAGCTCGATGGCACGCCGAATAAAGCCAAGCTCGGCGCCAATGCTATCCTCGGCGTCTCCATGGCTGTCGCCCGCGCCGCTGCTGCTGAAGCGGGATTGCCGCTTTATGCCTATCTGGGCGGCCCGGGCGCTGCCCGCCTGCCCGCTCCCATGATGAACATCCTCAATGGCGGCAAGCATGCCGATAACAGCGTCGATTTCCAGGAATTCATGGTGATGCCCATCGGCGCTCCCAGCTTCTCCGAGGCCCTCCGATACGGTGCGGAAATCTTCCATGCGCTGGCGAAAATTCTGCATAAGAAAAACTATGCGACGGGTGTTGGCGACGAAGGGGGCTTTGCACCCAATCTGAAGAGTGATGAAGAAGCTTGCCAGTTGATTATCGAAGCGATTACGGCCGCCGGCTATACGCCGGGCAAAGACGCGGCCATCGCGCTCGATCCTGCCTCCAGCTCCTTCTTCGAGAATGGTTCCTACAACCTCTCAAAGTCAGGCCACGGCACCAAGACCACTGACCAGATGATCGAAATCTACCAGTCGTGGGCGAAGAAATATCCGATCGTGTCGATCGAAGATGGGCTGGATGAAAACAACTGGTCGGGCTTTACGAAGATGACTGCCGCCATGGGCGACAAAGTGCAAATCGTCGGGGACGATCTTTTTGTCACTAACGTCAAATTTGTCGACCGCGGTATCAAGGAAAAAGCTGGCAACGCGGTGCTGATCAAAGTAAACCAGATTGGCACGGTCACCGAGACGATCCAGACGATTAACCTGTGCCGCGAGGCGGGTTGGGGTTACATCCTCTCGCACCGCTCGGGCGAAACCGAAGATACATTCATTGCGGATTTCGCTGTGGCGATGGGTGGCGGGCAGATCAAGACCGGCTCCGCCTGCCGCAGCGAGCGAATCGCTAAATACAACCGTCTGTTGGAAATCGAATCTGAACTCGGCAAAGCAGCCATTTATACCAATCCCTTCGCCAAGTAATCTTTTTAAAGCCCACGGATGGCCATCCGTGGGCTTTTTTATATCTGCAATATTTAGCGTAGGTGTGGAGCACTGCGCTTCCATCTCAAGCGCGCATCGATCAGAATCCGAACATGCCCTGTCAGGTTCCCATCCCACGCCGCCAATTTCTCAAAGCCAGCGCCGCTGTCGCCGCAACTACTGCCCTCTCTTCGCGTTGGCAGCGCACTTTCGCCATCAATAAGCCCCAGCGTTCCCCCAACATCCTCTGGATCATGTCCGACGAGCACAACGCCAGCGTGCTTGGATGTTATGGCAACAAAATCTCCCGCACGCCTCGCATGGATTCCTTAGCCGAGCGCGGCGTCACCTTCGATGCCTGTTATTGCAATTCGCCGCTCTGCGTTCCTTCGCGCGCTTCCCTGACCGCCGGAAAATATTGCTCGCGCGTGAATGTCTGGAATCTGGAATGCGAGCTTCCCTCCGCCGACATCCCTTCCTTGCCGCGCGTGCTCAACGCCGCTGGCTATGAATCCTATCTCTGCGGCAAACAGCACTACGACTATTCCCGCCGCTACGGCTTCACCGAAATCGGCGGCAATTTCAACAACAATTACAAAACCGGCTTCGGCGGCCGGCGCGATCCGAATGATCTGGTACAGGATCGCCTTTCCCCTCGTTTCGACAATTTCCATCCAGGCAATCACGGATCATCCGTCGAACACGATCGCCGTGTTACCGCTGGCGCTTTGGATTTCCTTTCCAAACACGGCACCGGTGGAGTGAGCGAGAAACCCTTCTTTCTTTACGTCGGCTACCTCTGTCCACATTTTCCGTTGGTTGTCCCACGCGAATATTGGCAACATTATCAAGGCAAAATCGATCTACCCAATGTCCCGCCAGGGCATGTCGATTCGTTTCCCTTAAATTACAAACAGCTTCGCGCAGGCTTCAGAGAAATCGGCGTTCCCGATGACACCGTACGCCGCGGCCGGGAGCTTTATTACGGCCTGACGGAATGGATCGATAACGAGATCGGAAAAGTCCTCGACGTCTTCCACGCCAACAAAGCCATCGCCGACAACACAGTGCTGGTATATGCCTCCGATCATGGCGAAAACATGGGCGAGCATGGCATGTGGTGGAAGAACGACATGTTTGATTGTTCGGCGCGCATTCCTTTAATCGTTTCATGGCCCAAGCGCTGGCCCGGTGGACACCGTCGTACCCAAACCTGTTCATTGCTAGATCTGGTGCAGACGCTTGGGGCTATCGGAGGCGGGCATACGCCACACGATTGGAACGGCGATTCCATGCTCGGTTGGCTAGATGATAAAAGTACCAATTGGAAAGATTTCGCAATCAGCGAATATTACGCTCACAACATCTCCAGCGGCTATGTCATGGCCCGCAGCAGCAACTGGAAATACACCTATCACACGACCATCGACAAAGATCATCCGGCGGAACGGCAGTTGTATGATGTGAAAAATGATCCGGCCGAATTTCACAATCTCGCTGGTGATCCGAAACACCAGCAACTGATTGTGGAATTGGATAAACGCATGGTTGCTGAATTAGGAGCGGCTCCCGATGAAACGGAGCAGCGCGCCCGCCACGAACTTAAAATTGGTTATCACCGTACTGACAAACCGCCCGGTAGGCGCCAAAGTGCTGAACAATAAGTTCGATATCTGTTGGTTTGTTGCAAAGTGTTCAAATGCACTTTCCGTAGTCGCTGAAGCGACCACGCCGCTATATAAAAAATAGCGCTCCGCACTAAAACCCTTCGAGCATCACCTGTTGGTGATAATCTGCGAGCGCTTCGCGCCATGGTCGCATGGGGTGGCCTATCGCTGACTGAATCTTCT
This sequence comes from Tepidisphaeraceae bacterium, assembly GCA_036490535.1. GTDB lineage: Bacteria > Planctomycetota > Phycisphaerae > Tepidisphaerales > Tepidisphaeraceae > DASXDR01. Next base: position 15,392 of record DASXDR010000108.1, read on the forward strand.
TTAAATCCAGCACGCTGTTTTGAGGCCGATGCGCTGACTTGGGCCGCATCTCTTGCCATTGTTGGCTGGTTAGAGCCTCAACGCGATTGGGAAGATTCCATTGTTGCATGATTGCCTGGGCGAATTCGCGCCAGTTGGAGTTGCCGCTATTGGTTGCGTGAAAAAGACCGCTCGCATTATTATCGATCAATTCCAGCGTGGCGGTTGCCAGATCGTCGGTTAGTGTTGGGCAGCCATATTGGTCTGCGACGACTTTTAATGGATCGATTGGCTTTTTCGCCAATTCGACCATCGTGCGCGGGAAACATTTTCCAGGACGGCCATACAGCCAAGCCGTGCGCAGCAGCAAGTATCCGAGGGGGTCAATAGTTCGGAGATTCTCCTCTCCTTCCAATTTCGTTTTTCCATATGCGCTTAAAGGATGCGGCTTATCCGTCTCGGTATAGGCCCCCTGCTTTTCCCCATCAAACACAAAATCCGTAGAATAATGCACGAGTTTCGTCTGCCACTTTTTCGCATTCTCCGCCAGAAACCGCACGGCATCGCCGTTCAATTTTTTCGCCGCTTCCTGGCTTGTTTCGCAACCATCAACGTTTGTCGCTGCGGCGCAATTGAAAACCAAAGTGGGCTTGTGTTCTGCAAAAATCTCTGCGACTTGCCGCTCATCCGTGACATCGAAGGTATCGCGATCTACGCCGTGGAATGCGATGGTGCGGCGGTTCAGTTGCCGAATGATCGCATTGGCGAGCATGCCATGGTGGCCAATGATCAGAACACAGTCATACGCGCTCATTTGCCCTTACTCCCCTGCTCCGTGAAACGAGCGATGTCTTTTTCGTGCATGCGATAAATCGTCCACTCTTTCATCGCTTCAGCACCGATGCTTTCATAAAAATCGATCGCGGGTTTGTTCCAATTTAGAACTGTCCACTCGAGCCGGCCGCAATTTCGCTCTTTGGCGATCTCCGCCACCGTCAGCAACATTTTTTTTCCCACGCCTTTGCCGCGATGAGCCGGCTGAACGTAAATGTCTTCCAGAAATATGCCGCGTCTACCGATGAACGATGAGAAATTTTCAAAGAAAATCGCGTATCCGATCGCTTTGTCATCCGCCCTCGCCAGCAATGCTTCGGCAACGGCGTTGGGGCCGAACAGAGATTCGCGATATGAATCTTCCGTCGCCACGAACCAGTCGGTGATTTTTTCATAAATCGCCAGCTCGAACACCAGAGCCAGAAGCTCGGGAATTTCTGACTCTTTCACTTTGGAAATGCTAAGTTCCATATTGCTTATCTGCCGCTGTATTGCTGATCGTAATACTTAAGATATTCCCCGCTTTTAATCGCCCGCCACCATTTTTCATTGTCGCGATACCACTGAATAGTTCCCTTGATCGCCTGTTCAAATTTGTGTTTGGGCTCCCAACCGAGCTCGCGTTTGATTTTGGATGCATCAATTGCATAACGACGATCATGTCCGGGGCGGTCTTTCACATACTGCACCGACTCATCCCAGGATTTCCCCATTTCTTTCAGAATGGTTTCAGTGATGCGGCGATTGGGAATTTCGTTGTTGCCGCCAATGTTATAAACCTCGCCAAATTTTCCTTTATTCAGCACGGTCCAGATTGCCTGACAGTGATCTTCCACGTGCAGCCAATCGCGCACGTTCATTCCATCGCCATAGAGCGGAACTTTTTTATTTTCCAGCAGATTGGTGACGAACAGCGGAATCAGTTTTTCGGGAAACTGATATGGCCCATAATTATTCGAACAGCGCGTGATCAGGATCGGCATACCAAATGTATGAAAATACGATCGCGCCAGACAATCCGAAGCTGCCTTGGAAGCGCTATATGGCGAATTCGGAGCGAGCGGCGTCTCTTCGGTGAATTTCACGTCCGGCTGATCTTCCGGGAGCGTGCCATAGACCTCATCCGTGCTGACCTGCAAAAATTTCTCGACTCCTTTGCTCTTGGCCACATCCAGCAACACCTGAGTCCCCACGACATTGGTCTGGATGAATGGGCCGGAACCCAGGATCGATCGATCCACATGGCTCTCGGCAGCGAAGTGCACTACCTCAGTGATCTTCTCGCTCCAGAGTGATTCCATTGCAGTAGCGTCGCAGATGTCGGCTTTGACAAAAGCCAGACGTTTGTCGCTCAGCAAATCCTGCAAATTAGCAAGGTTTCCTGCGTAGGTGAGCTTATCCAGTGCGATCAGACGCAGCGACGAAGAATCGCGCAAAATCATGCGCACAAAATTCGATCCAATAAATCCGGCAGCGCCGGTCACCAAGATACTGCGCATTTTCATGTCCTTTCAGCTACCACCGGCTCTGCGATAATCGCCACGTCCTGCTTTTTGGCCGGTCGCGCCGAAAATCTCTCTTTTAGTTTCAAGAACCACCGCTCAAAAGTCCAGTAACTCGCGCTCGCGACACCAATCGCCAGTCCAATTTCAATTATCCATACATATTGAGTAGGAACACGGAACCGGGTTTGAATTCCCCGTGTTATCTGCATGCACATCATATGTAACAGGTACATACCATAACTGATTTGTCCGATATAACGCACCGGGCGAAATGACATCAAGCGTGCAAAAATATTTTGAGGATGAATGCATACCGCCGCCACCAGCGCGACCATCCATATGGCAAGCATCAGACTTTCATTAAGAAAATAGATGCTTATCCCTATGATCACGGCGATAGTAAGATCTGCTCCGAACCAGCCGATGATTCTGCGGGCAATTGCAAAACCGTGTCGATTATGAAGTACGAACGCTACGATACAGCCGACGCAAATCGGGTAGGCAATGCTCATGATAATGCGGGGCAGCAGCGCCTGCGGATCAATCAAACCCCGACTCTCTAAATCTCCGATCAGGAATTTCAATCCAATCAGAAAAAAGATAAAGACGACAGGGAGATACCAGCGGCGCGTAAAGCGAATTATCCAAGGCCAAGCCAGATAAAACTGCTCTTCCGTCGCCAGCGACCAAGCAAAATAAAAGGTAACACCCTGAGCACCTGCGAGCGTGACAAACCAGTTGGAGGTATAGGTGAGGTAGTATGGGACATGATGAAAGAACTCTCTGCCTTGCTGCGTGTGCCGCTGCACGAGCAATGTTAATATCACATAGAGACAGACCACCGCATAATAAAGTGGAAAGATGCGCAGGGAGCGCCGCATATAAAATTTTCGCAGACTGATTCTGCCGTTCGCCGAGCGCTCGCGCAGTAACAGAGTCGTAATTAAAAATCCGCTGATGGCAAAGAAAAGCCAAACCCCCATGTTGCCGTGCGCGGCGATCCGATATTGGTTGTGGTACAGATGAAACAGAATGACCGCAACGATGCTGATGCAGCGAAGCCCATCAAGCGCGGGGAAATAGCGGGTTTTGATGTAAGAGTCGTAATCTGGAGCAGAAGAAGTAATAGCCATTGAAGATACGAAGCGCGTTTAGGGCGTTTTATTCGCTCCGGTCTTGGCCACCAGATTGGAAACCTTCAGATAAAAATCGATGTTTTCTCCCGCGTCGCCCCACCAGCCGGCGACTTTGTCGGCAGTCATCTCGCCGCGCTGGATGTAGGCGTTGTTCACATCAGTGATTTCCAGCTCATTTCGGGCGGAGGGCTTGAGCGTTTTGACGATGTCGAAAACATTGTTGTCATAAAAATAAATGCCGATGACTGCCCAGTTACTCTTAGGGTTTGCGGGTTTTTCGATGATGGAGAGCACACGCTCGCCGTCCATTTCCGCCACACCGTAGGCCTTGGGATTTTCCACTTCGGACAGCAGAATCTTCGCGCCGGTTTTCTGCTGGTGGAATTTTTTACATGCATCGGAAAGCGTGTATTCCAGAATGTTATCGCCGAGGATCAGCATGATCGGCTCGCCTTCGGCGAAATGCTCTGCCAAGCCCAGCGCTTGCGCGATGCCGCCGGCTCCATCCTGATAAGTGTAATTGAGCATCTTCAGGCCAAACTCGCGCCCATTGCCGAGCAGGCGAATAAAATCGCCGGCATTATTTCCGCCCGTTACCAGAAGCACTTCGTCGATGCCGGCTTTGACCATGCATTCGATCGGGTAATAGATCATCGGCTTGTTATAGATCGGCAGCAGGTGCTTATTGGTCACCTTCGAGATTGGAAACAATCTGCTGCCGGTGCCTCCGGCAAGAATCACACCTTTCATACCTTCTCCTAATCGAAAAGATCGCTTTGATTTTTCAAAGTGGGATGAACCTTATCCCGCTCGGACAATATCGTATCAAATTTCTCCGTCGCCCAATCAATTCCAATTGCAGGGTCATTCCACGCAATCCCGCGCTCGTGAGAGGGGGAATAATATTCTGTTACCTTGTAAATCACTTCGGTGTCCGGTTCCAGCGTTACAAAACCGTGGGCAAAACCGACGGGAATTAAAATCTGCCGCCAATTTTCTGCCGAGATAATTGCTTTTACATACCGACCGAATGTTGGGGATGATTTTCGTATATCCACCGCCACATCGAGAATTGCTCCCCTTATCACGCGCACCAGTTTATCTTGCGCCATGGGGGAGAGCTGATAATGCAGGCCGCGCAATACTCCCTTTGTTGCTGAAAAAGAATGATTGTCCTGAACAAATTTCAGATCCAGCCCCAGGTCTTTCATCGCCTTCTGGCTATAGGTCTCGGAAAAAAATCCGCGCGCGTCGCCGTGCTTTTTAGGCGCCAGCAGCTTCACCTGCGGAATTTCCATGTCGATCAACTGCATATCCCCAAAGATTAGCGGATTGGTGCACATCGTGCGAGTGGCATTTGTTAAAATACAGTGCGCAGGTTTCAGAAGCCCACGGATGGCTATCCGTGGGCTTTACTCTATTTTCTGCAGGACTCTTAGAGTCGCGGCTATTGTCACTCATGTGCAACCTTCACCCGCATATTGCAAACTCACGGGTGGTACGTTAATCCATTCCATCCCTATGGAAGAACCATCGGAGCTTAAATTAATTCTCGCCAGCTCCTCGCCGCGTCGCCAGCAATTGCTCAGCGAAGCGGGTTATACGTTCACGATTGAACCAGCCAACATCGATGAAACGGTTCCCGTCGACATACTTCCGTCGGATGTCGCTTTACAGTTGGCTAAGGGAAAAGCAGCTGTCATCGCTGAGCGCTTTCCCGATGCGGTGGTGCTGGGAGCGGATACGGTGGTTGCCTTTGGTGACCGCGTTCTCGGCAAGCCGGCGGATGCGGCCGATGCACGGAATATGCTTAGCCTTCTGGCTGGGACAACGCACATTGTGATCACGGGTGTGTGTGTTATTCATCTAAATGCGGGTTTTAATAAATCTCGCCGGATGATGTCAGCGGTGCGCATGCGTACTCTCACGCGCACGGAAATTGATCGTTACGTGGATTCCAATCAATGGCGGGGGAAAGCGGGCGGGTATGGCATTCAAGATAGCGATCCGTTCGTTACGCGACTGGCTGGTTCGCATACGAATATCGTTGGCCTTCCCATGGTTGTTGTAAAGGAAATGCTCGCGGAAGCAGGCATTCACATACGGCATCGTGACGATGGGCATTGAGCCTGCGACATTTTTGTGTCCGTTGTGTGCCAGCGCGGTGCTGCGCACCGCCGCTAAATATTGGCGTTGAAAATTATTTGGCGGGGGTGGGCAGAATCGCGATGGGATAAGCGAGAGTCAGCGATTCGATTTGCGCTTGTGTCATCCCTGATTTTTTTAAATTGGCTGCTGATTGGTGCATTGTGATTGCTGACCCCACCAGATGTGATCCATCGGGCGAGCGCGCAACCATGTCTTGACCAATCGTGAGTTGCCAGCGCGATAACGTGTATTTGCCGGGGCCCAAACCAGCTGGTGCGATTGCATCGGTCACGACAATACAGCGATCCACTCCAAACCAATCCAGGAAATTCTTCAGAATAAAAAATGGCAGATGCACGCCATCAGCGATTAATGTCGGCGTAATGCGTTCTCGCAAACTCATTACGCGCTGAATGATATTGTCATGCCGATGCATCTGCTGCGGACAGCCATTGCCAAGATGCGTGAATAAAGTCAGGCCCGCATCAATCGCCATCTTGAGTTGATCCAGCGATGCATCGGTATGCCCTGCAGCGATACGAATATTTTGCCTGGCCAGGAGCCTCGTCACTTTTCCATCCGCATCCTGCTCTGGCGCCAAGGTTACCAATCGCGTTAATCCTCCTGATGCATCTAAAAGCGATTGCATAGCCGATTCATCTGCCAGCATCACTGCATCTGCCGGGTGCGCTCCCCGATAGCCAGTGTGTGGACTGATAAATGGGCCTTCGATATGAATTCCCGCAATTACTTCCTGCGCGAGAGTGGATTGTGTACGTCCATTCACAAGGTGCGTCAGTCGACGCTGCATCACTGGCAAAGCGTCGGTGATGATCGTGGCCAAAATCCCCTGTACGCCATCATTCGATAACTTTTCGCAAGCGCGATGGAGTTGTTCGGCGGTTAAATCATCCTGGTTGAAATCGACTCCGCCGTAGCCGTTCACCTGAAGATCAAAATAGGTCGGTAGATCGCTCATGCGCAAAAAACTAGCCCCGGAGGTACATCCGGGGCTTCGAGAATAATTTCAAAACCGCGAATCATCCGGACCCAAGGCAAGATCGGACGGCGGCGAGGCGGGGCGCGTCAAAACATGCTTGCCCAGTTCCAGGCGGGTGACGACCTGCTCCATATCCGCCGGCCGTTTGGCTGCTTTGGTGGCGATGCAATCCATCACCAGATTGGAGATCGGCAGCGGCACTTTTGGATTCAAATCCATCGGCGTATTGATTCGCGTGTCCAGCAGGAATGAATTTTCGCCCTTTTTATTCACGGTATAGAGCGTGGGGATATGCTTGCCGGTTAAGGCCCAATACAGCGTTGCACCCAGGTTGAATACATCCGTCTGCACCGTCACCGGGCGGCGCTCAACCTGCTCCGGTGCGATGAAGTCCGGCGTGCCCTGAATTCGCTCTTTCACTGTCCCGATCGTGCAGGACTGGCCGAAATCGATCACCTTCACCGTGCCATCGTCGTTACGGAGAATATTGTTAGGCTTAATGTCGCAGTGCACATAGCCCATATCGTGCATGGCCTTGAGCCCATTGGCGGCCAGGATGAACGTGTCAATTGTCGTGATCATGTTGGGAGGCAGCCGAACATCCAGCGCCTTGCCTTCAAAATACTCCATCAGCAGGTACGCTTCGGTCACCTTCATCAGCAGTGTCTTATTGACCTTCAGCTCAATGCTGCGGCGGAGATTGGGGTGCGTGAAGCGCTTGGAGATGTCAAACTCCTGCTCCATCTGCTCGATGAAACGCAGGTCTTTGGCTCCTTCGCGCAGGACATGCTTGAGCGCGAACTTCCGGCCGGTGGTCGGATCGATCACCGCGTAAATCGTGCTGCGGGCGCCTTCCCCCAGCCGCTCGATCACTTCGTAGTTCAGCAGTTTTTCGGCCATGGATACACATTCCGCCCTCAGGGCGCTCCAATCTCCGTTTATCTCGCAATCAGACGGCTTTTGCGAGTCGGATTCTCTTCACCGGCCGATGAAATAAATAAAATAAAATGATCGCGGCCAGCGATGAACCTAGGGTGCGTCCCGTTTAAATCATTGCTCTCATGTATCGGGAAGTCCAATAACTCCCGAATGCTCGTAGATTAGATGAAACATTCCGCAAACGCAAGAAAGCCGATGTTACGAGCAATGTGCCTCACAGGAGAGCCGGGCCGTCCCCGGCCCGATCCCGAGGCGAGGAAGCCCCGGCTCAACCACGATAAAGCACAATTTGCGATTCCACACTATTCCTTCACCCCCCGCTCATTTTCTATAATCCCACTTGATGCGCATCATCGCTGGCGAATTTCGTGGCAGGAAAATCCTTCCCCCTGACAACGACGCGACTCGTCCTATCACGGATCGTGCCAAGCAATCTGTTTTCGATATCCTTAGTCCCCTGCTCGAAGATGCTGTTGTCTATGACCTTTTCTCTGGTACCGGGTCCATGGGTCTGGAGTGCCTCAGCCGTGGCTCGGGGAAAGCGGTCTTTTTCGAACAAGACCGCTCTGCACTTCATCGCCTGCATCAGAACATTCTGGATATGAGCCTTACCTCGCGCACCCAGATCATCCCGGGCGACTTATTCAAATGGTTTGAAAAAAACAGCCCGAATAGCCCTGCTGACTTAGTATTTCTCGATCCACCCTACCGATTTCTCACGGAGCAGCCGGAGAAGCTGCAATCTCTCGCCGAGTCGTGGGGGCGCGGCTTTGTTAGTCCCAATGCCACCGTCATCTTCCGGCACGACACTGCTGATCAGTTGACCCTTCCCCAGCTGCATCTCTACGACCAGCGAAATTATGGATCGATGGCTGTTGAATTTCTGCGCTTCTCATGACTTGAATGGCCATTCGCCGCTGAACACTTCCGTGGCCGGCCCGGTCATGTAGACGCAATTATCGTCTTCTTTCCATTCGATGCGCAGATCGCCGCCGGGGAGGTGTACCAGTAGTTTTCTCTCTGTACGCCCGGTTAGCACGCTGGCCACGCACATGCTGCTGGCTCCGGTGCCACAAGCCAGGGTGATTCCGCTGCCGCGCTCCCACGTGCGCATGATGATTTCATTTTCGTTGACCACCTGAACCCAATGCGCATTTACGCGTTTGGGAAATGATTTGTGATGTTCGATAACCGGGCCGATCTCTTCCAGGCTTACTTTCGACACATCGTCAACAAATATCGCTGCGTGAGGATTTCCCACGGACACCGGAATCACTTCAACCTCGTACCCGGGGCCGGTCGTGATTCGGTACGTGTGCGGCACCTTCGTGCGCACCGCGTGCTCAATATCGAATGGAATCTTCGGCAGCTCCAGCACGGGCTCGCCCATGTTCACCGTCACCTGCTCGATCTTCCCGTCACGGCCAGTCTGTAATTGCAAGTTCAGCACTCCACGGCCGGTCTCTACTTTCAATGGATTCGACTTGGCGATTCCACGATCGAAAACATATTTCGCCAGGCAGCGAATTCCGTTGCCGCACATCTCCCCTTCGCTGCCGTCGGCATTAAACATGCGCATGCGCACATCCGCCTTCTGCGAGGGGAGGATCAAAATCATTCCGTCCGAACCGACACCAGTATGCCGATGCGAAATCGCCCGCGCCAGCGCCGGTGGATCATTCACCCGCTCCTCGAATCCATTCACATACACATAATCATTCTGCAGCCCGTGCATCTTGGTGAACTTCATAATTGAATCATAGCCTATAAAAACAGGGACAAGGGACAAGACGGAAAGGGAAGACTTGGCCGGTTAGCTTTTCAGCAACGACGCCGCGGCTTGGTCTAAAAACAAATCGGTGTTGCCGTGCTTTTGCAATATTGACGCCGGGACATGATTGGTCACTGCGCCTTTTACGGCGTCGGCGACAGCTTTGGCCTTGCGCTGGTCCGGTACCGTGCAAACAATCTGCTTCGATTTTAGAATATGTTTAATCGACATCGAAATCGCCTGCTTGGGCACATCGTCAAATGTCGGAAACCATCCCTCGCCAAGCTGCTGCCGGCGACAGGCGTCATCGAGATTCACCACGATATACGGATCTTCGACATCAAAATTCGCTGGCGGATCATTAAACGCCAGATGCCCGTTCTCACCAATACCAATAAACGCCACATCTACCGGTCGCTCGTGGATAATTTTCCCAAGCCGATCACATTCCTTTTGTGGCTCTTTCTCCGCATTCACATAATTGAACGCGGCCAAGGGTAACGGCAACTTCGACACAAAACGCTGCCACAAATACAGCCTGAAACTCGCTGGATGCGTGATCGGCAACCCCACATATTCATCCAGATGAAACGCGCTCACCTTGTGCCAGGGAACATCGCGCTCCCTGGTCAGCGCTTCGAGCATCTCAAACTGCGACGCGCCCGTGGCGACGATGATGTGCGCCGAGCCATTTCTGGTAATTGCGTCTCGAATGGCTGCCGCTCCTCGCGCCGCAGCTTCTTTGCCCATTTCCTGTTTTGTTTGATAAATATACTGATTCATAATTATTTTCTAATGCATCTCCGCCGCCACGCGGCCCAGTGCGGGACGGTAATAATGAAAATGTACATTCGGATGACCGGCGAGCAAAGACATGGGCGTGGACGTATCGGCGATTTTTTTGGAGATCATCAGTGCAGTGAGGCGCATGCCGAATGGATTGTCGTGCATACCAGCGTGCCAGATGCTGACCTTTTCTGCCTTCCACGTTTCAAATGGCCCCATGCTGCAGGCTTGGGTGGGGACCGCAGCGACATAGCCGCCTCCACTGGTGCGAGCGTTTTGGATAACCGTCATGGGATGCAAATCGACCACTCGCGTTTTTAATTTGCGATATTCGCTCACTGGGGGCGGGGCGTTTTTATATTTGCCCATTCGTCGCGGCGGATCGTTGAATGCCCAGTGCTTTACCTCGCCTTGACCGCCCTGCATGACCAGGCAACGAACTGAATCATAGCTGGCAGAATATTTTGCCAGATCACCCGTAGGAAAATGAATATTCTCCCGCGGCATCGCCAGTTTCTTATCAATCCTATTGAAGCAGAGCTCCATATCCGCTTTAGCAAACGAAAGCGGATGATCGCTTGCCACCGGCTTACCATTTTCCACCCATTCATCCATGCCCCAGAAATGCGCATCGAGATTTTTTAGATTCAATCCCAGCGAATTCACCATTCGAGCCACCAAAGGCAGTTGCTCGGTCGGGCCGATGGGGCCGCAAATACCGGCTGGGTTGTCCGGCGTGGATTGCCGCCAGGCTTCGATGTATTCGAGTGCCTCGGCGCAATAAAATTCCTCCAACGTATCGTAGAAATGAATTTGAAATCCCGGACGCGACAGGCCGCGCAGCTTGCGCTCATCCAATTTTGCAGCATCGGCCAGTAGCTCGGAATCTAATGTCGTGTAATCCCACCACTCGGGGGCGACTTTGCTGATTGGTCGAGGCATCATTCTTCCTTTGTTAGTTGATAGTTGTTAGTGGTTAGTTGCATTGCGATTGAACAACTATCAATTAACTACCAACAACTAACAAAACAGTTCTAAGAGCAAATCATCCTGCGGATAAGCATGGCCGCGATGCTGCACGAATGCTTCTGCGTATTGTTTGCCGATTAATTTTCCGCGCTGCGCTGCGTGGCGTTTCATCGCATCGATGTATTCATCCATGCCGTGATGATCCTGCAGCCACTGGCGCTGCGAGGCGTGACACGCCAGCATTTTTTCTTTCGTCTCCATTGCATCGGTGATATCCACCAAAGTGGTAGGCTCCACGGGCTTACCTAGTGGATCGATCCCTTCGAGCGGGTCGCAATAATAAAGGTAAGGCACGCGCGATCCGGTTTTCACTGGAAGCGTCGAGCAATTCGGGGCTGCGTAAATAAAACTCGCAGAGCGTGCCAAGATCGAGACCTGCTCATGATCCATCATGTAATCCTTGGCTGCATGCGTGAAGACCAATCCCGGCGCTACTTCGCGGAATAGGTCATAAGCCTTCCGCAGTGTTGGTTTATCCATGCAGATCAATCCATCCAATTCGTGCAGGCAGTGATAGGTTGCTCCAATCATCTTTGCTGCGGCGGCGGCTTCGACCACCCGAATGCGGGAAATTTCCTCTGCTCGGAGTGTACTGCTGCCGCAATCGCCGGCAGTGGCAGTTGCGATATGAATCTCCCAACCAGCTTGAGCCAGTCTAATCAGTGTGCCCGCGCATAAAATCTCGGCATCATCCGGATGCGCCAAAAAGGTCAGCGCGACTTTGTTCACGGTTCCTGACATAAATCACAATTCCACGCAGCGTGATCGCTTCAACGAGCACTTCCATTCTTCGCCACTATAAATATTGCCCAATCCACGCCAGTGAAATCAAATACACTCCGTAAATCAGAATGAGCAGCATTCCCTCGAATTTTCTCCAGCCGCGTGAAAAAGATTGCCCCGAAAAAATCCACAGCGCCAGAATCACCAGCACCACGGAATCCACCCGCCAGGTGCCATACGGAAATGCAATCTCACCAACTCCCCCTGCTAACATCCTCGCTCGCCAATAGCTTACCGCTACGCACAGCGGCAAGATCCCTGTAATTAAAATCATTGCCATGACCGTCTGCACGATTCGCGCATCATTGGCGCGATGTTCCTCGGTCAGCCGGATACATTCTCCCAGAACCGGCAATATGAGCACCGGGGTCACTAGAGCTGCGGCAAAAATTGCTGACGTCAAAGTGCTGAGCTCCCCGCGCAATCGAACGGCCCCATGCACCGCCAATATCGACGCCAGCGCCGCAACTGCAATGGAAAGCACAAAGATTAACAGCGATCCGATTGATGGCCTTCGCACATCGGCAGACTCTCGCCAGACCCCGACCAGCAGCAGCCCCTGCACCGCCAAGCATATCGCGCCCAGCCAATTAATTTCCGCTCGCAAACCAATCACCCACAATAGCAGCACCGCCCCGAGCAGCATGGCACACCGAGAATCCACTGCGGCTCCGGAGTCTTCCGATGTGGCCATCACCTTGCACACGCCCGGCACCAACGACAGCACCGCAACCGATGCTCCAGTAACCATTCCCAGCGCCATTTCGCTGTGCCCCAGCGCGCTGGCCACGATCGCCGCCGCCCCAATCGGCGCTGCATGCCAGAACGCCCTTCTCCCTACCGCATGCGGCAGCGCATACGCAATGGCTCCGCTTAAAGTCTGAGCCGACGCATACAACAACGCCAACCCCCCGAGCATGGGCAGCAAACCTGGAACAGCAGTGAAAAACGAAAAATCCATCGTTCCCGCTTCGCAGTGTGACGGGTCGGTAGTATTTTTTCAAATTTGAAGTCCTATGTGAATGGTTTGCGGCCGAACTTGCGCGGCGTTTTGACTTAAAGTTTCTAAAAATAATAGCATGGGCGTCTCGCCCATGTTTAATTTGTCCAACATGGGCGAGACGCCCATGCTACCTATGGCGGACGTCAAGCGCATGAGCTCTTGGGTGCGTCTTGGTCCTAAAAATATTGAAATCGCAAATCTGATCCCGATTCATATGATTACTGCAATAAACCATGGGCGTGCCTGAAGACAATTCCTCCCACCCAATTTTCTCTATCACCCAATCCGGGCTTCTCGTCGCTTTGAATATCCAATCGCTTGATCAATGGATCGCTGGTCCCCGTCCTCCACTTCTTATCCGCGATTTTGACGACCTACTCACCACGCGCGAGCAAGCGATTGAATCTTTTCAGCCGCATAGAGAGCAAATTCTCACCGCCGCAGAACGCATCTTGCGTCACGACATCCAGGGCTGGGGCGATATCTCCATCCAGCATGGCTCGGTTGTGAATTTTAATGCCAACTACGGCAGAAGCGGCAAATACGGTTTTCACTATTGGTTCTGGGCGCGTCCACTCCTTCAGGCTTTTTTGCTCACCTCCGACCAAAGATATCTCGATGAATTAGCAGCTCTTTTTGATGCCTGGTACGACCAGCTTCCAGGTATTCGAGGAGAGATTGAAAATCTGGATGTTATTTTTTACGAACTCGGACTCGGATTGCGCACGCAGATATTCCTGGAATTCCTGCAGCTTTCACCCTACCAACCTGCGCACCTTCTAAAAACGCTTCTCGCATCGGCGCGCTGGCTTTATCAGCACGAACTCACCGGCTATCGCCCCGGTAATTGGCAGGTCATGGGGAGCGCCGGCCTGGCGTGGATTGCAGCACTAATTCCAGAATTCAAAGAGAGCCAGGCGTGGATGAATGTCGCCATAGCGCGTCTCCTGGAACATGTGGATCGCGATCTCTACGCCGATGGCTGCCACTGGGAGCGCGTTCCCAGTGATTACATGCTGACGGTCTACAAAGATCTGCGCAACGTCGCCCTTCTCAGCGGCCGTGCTGATTTGCAAGCCGGTGCGGATCGAATGCTGGAATGGTATGTGAAGATGTTGCCCGGTGATGGAATTATTCCCGCGATTAACGACGGTCGCCGAATCCCTTTTCCCGTTAGCATACTCCAACATCTTTCTCATACAGCACAACTCAATAGCCTGGGAAACCTTTCTCCCTCCCCTTGTACACAGGAGGAGGGCAAGGGTGGGGGTTCTTCTTCAGCGTTCAGCGTTCAGCGTTCAGTGTTCGGTTCCAACTCCTCCATCCACTTTCCCGCATCCGGCTTCACCATTCTTCGCGACAACCGTTTCTATGTTCTCATCAACCACGGCCCGATCGCAGGCGGCCATACTCATCACGATGCCCTCTCTTTCGAACTGCACATTGATCATCTGCCCATAGCAATCGATTCCGGTATCGGCCCGTCCTACGACGATCCTCAGTACGAATCGTGGTACACAACTCCCGCTGCCCACAACATGCTCGAAGTCGCCGGCGCAAAATTAGATCGCCCGAGCGCGCAAGGCCAGGATTGTATTTTCGCTCCATCGCCGTATGTCGACTATTTCGCCGCTGCGCATCAGGGATATTTCCAATCTGCTGGCATTACACATCGCCGCCATTTTCTGCTGTTTCACAACCAGTTCCTTTTGCTCATCGAAGAGATCAACGCCTCCAAGCCCACCGAGCTGATTTGGCATCTACATAATCCATCCCCTCTATCTGTCCTACTCGGCGAACCGGATTGGATTTCATCGACATCCTCCGCAATGGCCAGCACCGCCAACATTCCCAACTATAGCAACTACGCTTCCATCCCCTGGCAACAATTTCGCCGCCACGTCTTACCTGGCCATCACCGCTTTGCATTTTTATTAACGCATGAATCCAATTCATCGCTTACCCGTCACTCCGGAGATCAGTGGACAATTACCGCCGGCCCCACGACACACCACATCCTTCTCTCGAATCCGTCCGATCCCTCCGAAGCAGAAAATGATTATTTCCATGGCCAATGCGCCATCTGGCAAACCACAAACAACGAAGTCAAACACTGGTCTGTGGTGTCCAGTACATTTTTCTGCCTCAACAATAAAATTTTGCATCAAACTAATTCTTCGCGCCATGCGCATCTTTGATACCATCGCATCTTGGCCCGGCGAGCGCGGCGCTATATCGTTGTTGGGGTTTACAAAATATGTAGGGGCGGCTTTAGCCGCCGGAAAAATTAAACCGCTTAAGCCGCGCCAAAATTAATTAGGAATAAAACATGAAAGACCCGCGTTATACCGATCTCGCTAAAGTCCTCGTTCATCATTCCTGCGAAGTAAAACCCGGCGATAAGGTGCTTATCGAAGCATTTGATATCCCGTCGGATTTTACGGTGGAGTTAATCAAGACCATCGCAGCAGCAGGCGGGCAGCCCATTGCGACCACATATCATCAGCCGGTCCTGCGGGCTCTCTATCAGGCAGCGACCGAAGGGCAGATGCAATTCATTTCTGAAGTAGAAGCCAAGCGTATGTCTGGCGTACAGTGCTACATGGGCATTCGCGGTTGGCACAATGTCACCGAGATGTCCGATGTTCCTGCCGATCGCATGAACCTTTATGACCGTTACTGGTGGAACAAAGTCCATCGCGATATTCGCATCACTAAAACGCGCTGGGTGGTCTTGCGCTGGCCGACGCCGAGTATGGCGCAGGCTGCGGGCGTTTCCACCGAAGCATTCGAAGATTTTTATTTCCGCGTTTGCGCTTCAGTCGATTACGCCAAGATGGCGCGCGAAGTGCAGCCCCTGGAAGAGCTGATGAAAAAGACCGACCGCGTGGATATCACGGGTCCCGGCACGGATCTGCATTTTTCCATCAAGGGCATCGGCGCCAAACCCTGCTCGGGCGATCGCAATATTCCCGACGGCGAATGCTTTTCCTGCCCGGTGCGCGATTCGGTCAATGGCATAATCCAATTCAATTGCGAAACGCTCTATCGCGGCACGATTTTCAACAACGTGCGCCTCGAATTCAAAAACGGCAAAGTCGTCGGCGCGACTGCAGATTCGCAGGCCAATACACAAAAACTCAATGAAATTCTCGATGCGGATGAGGGAGCGCGCTACATCGGTGAATTTTCGCTGGCGTTCAATCCATATATTTTAAAGCCAATGAAGGACATTCTGTTCGATGAAAAAATCGCCGGCTCATTTCATTTCACGCCGGGGCAGGCTTATGAAGAATGCGACAATGGCAATCGCTCGCAGGTGCACTGGGACATGGTCTGTATTCAACGGCCGGATTATGGCGGCGGGGAAATCCGCTTTGATGGCCGACTCATCCGTAAGGATGGAATTTTCGTCGCGCCCGAGCTCGCTGGCCTGAATCCAGATCGATTTGCCTGACGTATTTTTTGGTTAACCAAGCTGACGTTTTGTCTCCATTTTGCGCGTTTGCAAAATCACGCAACGGTGATGCGCCACTTCTTACCCAACTTTCCACGATTTTTTTAATTCTCGCACGCCCTTTGCTCTGGCTCGCTTGTCGAATCGTGAAGGCAAGTAAATCCAGTGGGTGTCCAGGCGTGAAACGGAAGTTACGCCGGGTTCATATCTTCGGTGCCTTCTTTTTTTTGTAACTAAGAATTGAAGGAGACTTAACCATGAAACACTTTGCAACATTACTGTCCGCATCTCTCGCGTTGAGCCTGGCATCTTTGGCGCAAGCCGCTATCGCTCCGGTATATGTATCAGCAGTGCAGGATGGCACGGATTTCCGGTGGACCTACACCGCATCCATCGCCTCGGGAGTGCGCATCGAACCTGGCGATTTTTTCACCATCTATGACTTTGGCGGCTTGGATGGCGGCAACGAGCAGCCGGCCAGCTGGGCTTATTCCACCGCGGATACAGGCAACACCCCGCCATTTCTAACTCCCACGGACGATTCGACCATTCCCAATATCACCTTCACCTACGATGGCGCCAGTGCTATCACGGGTCCTGCCGATCTCGGAATGTTCTCCGTCGATGCCCTTGGCGACATTCCGGTGACTACCGAGTGGGCTTCCTTAACCACTCGCGATGGCGGAACAGTTGATGGTGAACTTGCGTTTGACACTGGCTCCGTAACCGTCCCCGAGGAAGTAAATAGCCCGAATATTCCCGAACCGGCAGCAGCTCTCCTGGCTCTTGGCCTAGTCGTGCCAGCCTTCCGCCGCCGAAAGTAAATTGTTATCCACAATACGTTTGCAAAAGCCACAGGGTCAGCCTTGTGGCTTTTGCGTTTTCTTGATTTATCCCATTCTATATTGCACATTTTTCCCATTGACCCATTTCGTCGCAGATATGTAACATACCAAACAATCAGTGCGTAAATTTGTGTCTTTTCGCGAAGAATAGTGCTAGGCACAAATACGCAGTACGCGGTATGATGAGATGACAAGCTCATATCGGGCTGGGATAATTTTTCTGAGGTGGAGAAAATATGAACATCCGTGCAAAACTCGCTCTGGCGGCATCTCTTTTCCTCGCGGCCGGCGCTCAGGCGCAAATTGTGCCTTATCTGACCAGCGTTACATCCAACGGGAATGGCACGTATACCTATGATTACACGGTGAGCGTCGAAGCGGGAACGACAGTCAATTTCAATTCTTACTTCACCATTTACGACCTTTACGGGCTTCAAAGTGCAGCCACGCCATCGGGTCTGTGGACCGACTCGACCCAGAACACCGGCGTGACGCCGCCAAGCTGGAGCCCCACTGATAGCAGCAGCGCGCCGAATGTGACGTGGACCTACACGGGTGGCCCTTCGATCTCGGGCCAATCATATCTGGGAGAGTTCGATATCGTCAGCACCCAGGGAAGCGCTACCCCCGCCACTTACCCCGGGGCAGGTGACTATTCCTATTCAGCATTAGAATCAGATAACGGCGAATCGGAAACGGGCGTGAGCTTTGTCAGCACGCCGGTCGCACCAGAGCCAGCGGCGCTCGGTATCGGCGCGGTAGCAATGTTGGGATTGCGTCGGCGCAAATAAGTACGAATTTGCAAAGTGTTTCTATGAGCGTGGTCGTTAGGCGATCACGCTTTTTTTGTGCCAATCCCGAACCGAGGATGTGATCGGCTCTGTGTACCACTGCACGCTATTTGAGAAACAAATCTTATTTTCGCGAATCGGATTCGAGATTAAGCCATTGGCGCTCAGCGCGCGAAAGAGAAATCGAAATCGCAGCAAGGCTGCTGCGCGTTTCAGAGATTGCGCGCGGGCCAATCAAGGCAAAAGTCGGGAAATCCTGCTGAAGCACATAAGCGGCTGCGATGTTGATCGGCTCGACGTTTTTTTCCGCAGCCAATTGTTTGACCCGTTCTAATCGTTGGAAATTATCAGAGGCGTACCAGCAGCGAACGAGTTCCGCATCCTCTTTTCTTTCAGGAGCAGCACGGCCGGGGACAAAAAAGCCTCGTGCCTGGCTGGACCAGGCGAGAAGCGGGG
Organism: Tepidisphaeraceae bacterium; assembly: GCA_036490535.1. Classification (GTDB taxonomy): domain Bacteria; phylum Planctomycetota; class Phycisphaerae; order Tepidisphaerales; family Tepidisphaeraceae; genus DASXDR01. The sequence goes on from DASXDR010000108.1 coordinate 33,854, forward strand.
TTTGGGTCTGTTTGAGCCAGGCGATAAAGGCAGCGTCATTGGCACTCAGGCAACCACCCCACGGCGGTTCGACCATGCGGGCGAGAGAGAATTGATTAGAAACGGCGAAGAAACCTTGGAGATTCTTCCCGGCGGCATATTCGTTAGCAGCCTGGAGGCGAGCGAGCGACCAATTGGAACCGCCGAAGGCGCGGACGCGGCCCGCTTTGTGGTGTTCGTTGAGAACATCAACAAATTCGCCAACAGGAACCTCGGGATTATCGCGGTGCATCAGATAAATGTCCGCGTAATCCGTTTGCAGGCGCTCAAGAGATTGAAGGAGTTGGCTGGTGAGATTTTTGGGGTCACAAAATGGCGTGTGAGCGCCTTTGGAGAGGATAATGACTTGCTCGCGCACATTGCGGGCTTTGATCCATTGCCCTAGGAGTTTTTCGTGCGTGCCACCGCCGTAAATGTGAGCAGTGTCGAAAGTGTTGCCGCCATAGGAAAAATAATGATCGAACATGACGGCGGCGTGGGGATAAGAGGGTTGGTTGTCGCAACCCATGATGAGGCGGGAGACTTTCTTTTGTACGCCGGGAATTTTGCCGTATTGCATGAATGCTGAACGGTGAACGTTGAACGCTGAGGATTTCCTTTCCGCAACGCCGCTATCTATTTCCCTCCCCTTGTACTCAGGGGGAGCGGTAGGGTAGGGGTTATTTCCCTTGTCGCTTACCCCTGTTTCATTACTAAAAGAGAGGAAAAAGTCGCCCGAGAAATAATTGGGAAATTTTTCGCTCTTTTCCGATTCGTAAATGACGCCAATTTGCTGGCGCCATTGGTCTAATGCGCGCATGTTGCCGAGCGTGTCGTCCAAGCTCATTGTCGGAGACTGTCGCTGTTCAAGATATTTGGCGACGGTGTCGGCTTCGTAGGCGTAAATGGGCCCAGGATCGATGGGAAGTTCTTCTGGGTCTTTGCCGTTTTGATGGATGATAATTTTAGCGCCGCTGTTTTTGCTGGGATTCCAGGGATGCGGTAGATGGATGGAACCTTCCGTGCCATAGATGCGAAGGGAATTGTCCTGATTGACTTGAACGCCGGTGGCGCATTGGGCAAGAATGTCGCCGGGAAATTTAAGCGAAGCGATCGCATATTCATCAACACCGGTTTTGCCCACGTGAGCGACAGCTTTGAGATCGGTCGGATCTGCGAAGAGCAAGCCCTGAGCGACTCCGGCGACAAGGCGAGCGGCGCTAACAGCGTAGCAGCCGACATCGAGAATTCCGCCACCGCCGAGTGCGTTGCTGATCAAACGCGATTGATCATTCCAAGGCTTAGGCCAATGAAAGCTGAACGTTGCCTGGATCACCCGCACGTCGCCGATAGTTTTTTGTTTGATTAATTCAATCAGCTTCTGCGTTTGGGGATGGCAGCGATACATGAATGCTTCCATCAGAAACACATCATTAGCGCGAGCCGCCTCGATAATCGCCATGGTTTCAGCAGCATTCATGGCGATGGGCTTTTCGACCAGAAGATGCTTACCTGCATTAGCAAATTTGATCGCCCACTCAGCGTGCATAGGATGCGGCGTCGCAATGTAAACCGCCTGCACCTGCGGATCGCGCATCATCGCTTCGTAAGAGCCGTGCGCCTTGATACCGCCAAATTCAGCAGCGAATTTATCCGCGCTCTCCTGCGAGCGCGACGCAACGGCCACGAGCTTCCCAGTTTTAGATTCAGCGAGATCTTTGGCGAAAGAGTGAGCAATTTTTCCGGTGGAGAGAATGCCCCAGTTGAGTGAATGTGCCATGGGGGCATGGTATGCGCCAGGTTAGTTATGACAAGACGAAGGAGAATAACAAGGTCAGAGGAAACAATTCCTTCGTTGGCGAAATGTCAGAGCACTCAAACCGATTACGCAGGCAGCCACGCCCGGCTCGGGCACTGCACCGACGGTGATAGCGACATTGGGCTGGGTTTCGATGGCGCTGCCATAGACTTCGATTGTGCCGTAGTTTGGAGTGGAAGAGGGCGTGTAGCCGACGAGCATCCAGCCGTAGTGTTCGCCATCGTTTTGAATGGATTCGATGCCGACATAAGCGCCGCCGGGAACAGATGTGAATGTAGGATCGGTGCCATTGGTTTCATACCCGCCGACGTTGCCGAAAGTTCCCCAAGTGCTGCTGGGGCCTACGGTGGTTCCTGCTGATAGGGCGGCAGCGTTAGACGAGCCAGCGCTTTGCACGACGACGTCGGTGCCGTTCCATTAAATTGTGCCAAAATTACCGACGACGGTCATGGCGAAAGCCACAGGCACCGAGCTGATTCCCGAAATAGGTCCAGCAAGCGAAGCTGGGGCACCGCTAGGGAGAGGAATTGGCTGCTGTTCCTCCATGAGGCTCGTGTTCAGAGAGTATGTCTGCGGCGAATAAAGAACATATCCGTAACTAAAGGCCGCACAGGAAAGAATTGGCAAAGCAGCGAGAAATCGCTCAACTTTCATAAATCCTCCTTTTGATAATATTGTGCGCAGCCTCTAGGCGATTTGCAATAAAATTTTGCTTCTTTGTGTTATTTTTTGGGGTAATCTGGCTGCTGCTGCCAATCCAGTTCCACCGATCCTGGAATGCCATGGTATTCGCGCGGAAAAACGTAATCTTTGCGAAGCGGATATCCGATCCAATCGTCGGCCAGCAAAATGCGGCGGAGATCGGGATGGTTATCAAAAATAATCCCGAACATGTCGAACGCTTCGCGTTCCTGCCAATCGGCGGCGGGCCAAAGATCACAAACCGTCGCAATATGCGGATTATCGCGCGGCATAAACACTTTTACAGCAATGAAATGTTTGTGGTGGAAGGACCAGAGATCATAAACGCAAGCCATTTTCTGATCTGCGGCATAGTCGATAGCCGACAGGCAGCGGAGCCAGTCGAATTGGAGCTCGGAGGATTTGAAAAGAAGCTCGGCGAGGGGCCGCCAGCTTTCGGCAGTGATTTCGATGCGAGGATGCTTGGATTCAACGTGCGCAGCGAGGATGGCGTTGGGGAAGTGGGATTGGAGGTGCGCGATAATCTCTGGCGTAGTCATGGAAAAAGAAGTTTAACCACAGAGGCACAGAGGGCACAGAGGCCAACTTGGTTTATAGTGATGTTTTGCATAGATGCGTATCAAAAAGCATTAAGAATTTTTAAAATGCGCTTTGATGTTCAAGGTTCGTAGCATGGGCGTCTCGCCCATATCGAGTAAAATTAAACATGGGCGAGACGCCCATGCTACTATTTTTAAAAGCTTTAAATGAAAGTCTTATATTGGTCAGATCGCACGGAATACCTAACGCGCCTCTGTGTCTCTGCGCCTCTGCGGTTGCATTAATTTTCTTCTGGATTCAGGAGGGATAATCCGCGCAACCCCGCTTCCATTTCGGAATGGAAGCTCCATCGGCCCGGCCAGTTGCGGTGGATGATGTTGGCTACATGTTTGTCGACACCGCCACTGACCAGGACATTGGTTTTCATAGTACGGCAGCATTGTTTGAGAAGAGAAAGACGAGCAGCACTTGCTTCGGCGAGGGATTCAATCACCGCACTGAGCATCATTTCACGCGTGGTGCTGAGATTCAGCCCGGTGAAACTCGCGGTTCTCTGATCGATGTTCATGCGATCACCCGCGAGATAGGGATCAAATTTCACGCTCGATTTGGCCGGTTTTCGAGCAAGCTGGGCGAGTAATTGATTGAATTTCTCCATGGCAAGATCGGAGAAAAACTGATCGTGCATCCACATCAGAGACGATCCGCCCGCAGCGAGAGTGGCTACAGAAAGCCATTTTTTCCCAACACCCAAAGCACGCGTGAGCAGACGCTCGTGAGGATGTGCCTTAACGGTACAGAGCGCCAACACATCGGTGGAACCGGCAACATTAACCATTTGGCCGGGCGTGGGTTTCGCGAGAATCATGGCAGCACTGGTGTCGACCATGCCTGCGAGAACCGGGGTGCCGGGGGTCAGCCCCCAATGATTATGCTCAAGAACTCGACCAGCAATGACATTCGACGGGAATATTTGCGGCAACTGACTTTCGCGAATGCCGACAGCAGCGCAGAGTTCAGCGTTCCAGCCTCCCTGCTTGACCGTTTCGTAAACACCCATGAAAGAGGCGTTCGAAGGATCAACAACGCGCTGGCCAGTAAGTTGGCGGTGGACAAACGTATTGAGATGGCCGATCAGATCAGCGCGGCGGATGATCTGCGGCTGAAAGCGCGCGAACCACGCAGCAGTAGTCGAAGAAATACCACCAGGAAAAGGGCGATTACCCGCGATCGATAAAACCCTGGATTTACCGACCATGGTTTCCAAGGCATGGGCGACTTCCACGCTGCGACGGTCCTGATGGGTAATGATCGGCGTGAGCGGCTTGCCGCGCGAATCCATCGCAAGCCACGCGGGCGACAGTGTGCACAGGGCAACATGATCGACCTTACGAGCACGCGAGCCTACATCGTGGATCGCTTTAATGATGGCATTTAGCACTACTTTCGGATCAATCTCCGCACGAACACCATCGAAATGAGAAGGATAATGCTGCCGAACAATCGGCGAAAGAATTTTGCCGTCGCGCGTAAGCGCCGCTTTAACAGAGGAAGAGCCAATGTCGAGAGAAAGAATCATAAGAAACGATGAACGATGAACGATGAAAAAAATACCAAGCGCCCGGCTCGACTAAGTTAGCCAAAGCTCAAATTGCAATTGCCGATGAAACACCAGGAACAACAAATGCGCAAAGTATTTTTTCAGCGTTCATCGTTCAAAATTCAGCGTTTCTCTAATACTGCGGTCCACCCGGATTAATATCCTTGTTCCACAACAGAATCCCGCCGGCCATGCTTCGCACATCCTTGAATCCCTGCTGGCGGAGAAACTGCGTGAATTGCATGGAGCGCGCACCCGATCGGCAATGCACTACGATCTTCTGATCTTCACTGCCTTTGAGCTCTCCCATCTTCGCGGGGAGCTGTTGCAAGGGAATCAGCTTCGCGCCTTCGATATGGGTGATCTGATATTCATTGGGCAGACGGCAATCGATGAACAGAAATTTCTCGTCCTTATCGATCATCGCTTTCACTTCGCGCGGGGTGATTTCCCAATCGGGTTTATAAGCATAACCCGGCGGGAGGCCGCGCGCATCCAGACTGGGATCGGGAACGGCTTTGGCGCCGGTCTTCGCCTGGTGAGCTTCGTTGCGCGATTCTTCTAGCGATTTGGGGTCGAGAATCGGGACGCCGCAGAATTGCTCGTAGTCGATAGGTTTCGTGATCGTGGGATTCTTGCCACAGATGGGGCAGCTCGGATCGGCCCGGAGCTTGTAATTGCGGAAATCGAGGTCCATCGCGGCGAACGTGAGCAGCTTACCGATGGCGGGCGTGCCGATGCCGAGGATTAATTTCAAAACCTCATTAGCCTGAAGCGTGCCGATAATGCCCGGAAGAACGCCGAGAACACCGCCCTCAGCGCAGCTCGGCACAGAACCCGGATCAGGCGGCTCCGGGAACATGCAGCGATAGCAAGGACCATGCTCCTCGGGGCGTTGCGGATTTTTCAAATGCGGCGCAAAGACAGTCACCATGCCTTCAAAGCGGAAGATTGATCCGTAAACATTAGGCTTATTCGCCAGCACGCACGCATCGCCGACGCAGTAGCGCGTGGGGAAATTGTCGGTCCCATCGATGATGATGTCGTAATCTTTAATCAGCTCCATCACGTTGGCGGAGCTGACAATTTCTTTGTGCTGGACAACATTGCAATCGGGATTGAGATCTTTGAGGCGTTTCGCCGCTGCCGCGACTTTATCTTCGCCGATGCTGCTCACGCCAAAGAGAACCTGCCGCTGCAAATTACTCGGCGAAACCACATCAACATCGGCCAGCCCGATCGTGCCCACACCAGCAGCCGCTAGATACAGCGAGATCGGGCAACCCAACCCCCCCGCTCCGATACAGAGCACTTTGGCATTCAGCAATTTCAGTTGCCCCTCCATGCCAACTTCGGGAAGGATCAGGTGGCGCTTATATCGGCTCAGTTGCTCGTTGTTCAATTTGGTTACAGGGGTGCTCATAGTGTTGTTTATCACACTAGGAAGCCAAAGGCGATGGGTCAAGGAATGACGACCCAATGTTCGAATACCAATGATCAAACCCGCGCATTATTTAGCGGCGCGTCCGCAGAACCGCGCTGCATAGCGCTATCTAACGCGGTGCCACACATCGCCGCTAAATATTGACAGGGAAATCATTGGAACATTTATTCATTCGAATTTTGTCATGTCACATACACCGAGAGCGCTGAACATAGCCCGCGCTTTGACAAGCGTTTCGTCATATTCGTCACCCGGCACCGAATCCGCGACGATCCCGCCTCCCACGCTCACGTGAGCGCGACCCTCTTTTAAAACAATCGTGCGGATAGCGAGATTAAATTGCATGGAGCCATCGGAATCGAGATAGCCAATCGTTCCGCAATACGGTCCGCGGCGGACGGGCTCGAGTTCATCGATAATCTGCATGGCGCGGATTTTCGGAGCGCCGGTGACCGAGCCCCCCGGGAACATAGCGCGAATCACATCGAGAAAATTAATCTGGGGACAAAGAACTCCTTCGATGGTAGCAACGCCATGATAAATCGTAGGATGCGCTTCAATCGTGCGCGGCTGACACACGCGCACAGAACCAATCTCACAAATTCTGCCCAGATCATTGCGCTCTAGATCAATAATCATATTCAACTCAGCCTGGTCCTTGACCGAATGGCGCAGCTCTCCCTCCATGCCAGGCTGCCGCGGCCGCGTGCCTTTGATCGGCCGCGTGATGATGCGGCGATGCGTGTCCACAGAAATAAAAAGCTCGGGCGAATTGCTGATCAGCGCAAAATCCCCAAAGTCGAGCATAGCCGAATAAGCAGCAGGAGAATCACGCAGCAATCGTCGATAAATCTGCGTGGCAGAAAGCGCCGTGGGAATCGTGAACCGCTGGGATAGATTCACTTGAAAAATGTCGCCAGCAGCAATGAATTCTTTGGCGCGCGCAACCGCGCTTTCGTATTGCGGACGCGAAAATGTGCTGGAAATGGATGCGGGCGAAACAGCCACAATAGATTCATCCTGAACTCGGGCTGCGGATGAATTGTTAGGAAAAAAAGCAAACGCGAAAAGCGGCAAGCGCACGTCATCCGCGGCATGGGCTCCGATAGATTCCAGGTGATAAGCAAGGTCGTAGCCAAGAAATCCAACCCACCTACCAGAGGATGAAAAAGATTCGGTCGCAACCCAGTGCAGCGCAGCAAATGGATCGGCCCAGGATCGCACCAATGTGTCATTTGAGAGATTCCAAAGGCGGGTGCCGTCCTGATCTGACCGCAAAAGCAAAGTGGGAATGCCACCGGTTGCCTGCCAATCGCGGGCCATCGAGTCATCGCGCGTGGAATGGAATTGAAAGGCTGGCAGCTTCACGGGACGATGATCATACTGATCCCGTAACGAACGTGTGCAGCGAGTCTGCTTTTAGAGAATTTTTCAATTAAGTATAGCGCCAATAGCCGGGACGAAACTTCGTCCCGGTTCAACCCTGATGCGTTGCATCACGGCTATAGGATATTTTGAGGACGCTCCGCCGGAGAAACGCCCTAATTACATTTCTATTCTCCAAAGCCCACAGCCCGGCTGTGGGCTTTCTAGACTCAACCAAAAGTCTATTAAAATGAATCGGTGATATTTACGGATTAGTTGCCGGGATATTCATATCCGTGGTACGGATCGACCATTGATTTTCGCTTGGCTCCAACGGCCGAACGATACCACCGTCCACGGTGTCCAGGGTTGTATCACGGCCAAACAGTCCGAAACGCCAGAATTGTTTTCGCATGGCCGAGTCGAAATCAATGTTCTCCTGAAGATAAATCTGATTGGGCTGCGGGATCAGCGTGAAAGAAATATTGGCAGGCTGGCTCCCCGTGCGAACCGGTGCGAGCAAATAGTAGGTCGTGCCACCGCTGGTGTATTCGATTTGCGAAGCGGTAAGCACTTGATTGGATTTCAACGTGTGTGCCTGGCCGGCGGCGGCGTTGGAAGTCGCGAAGCTGACGGCAAATTTGGTCAACGAACTGGTTTGCATCGAATCAGGGGTCGAGAGAATATCGGATTGTCCCTGTCCGCCGGCGAAGAGGATCGTGCCGTGTTCGGGAACGAGTTTGCCGTCAGAGTTGAGTGCTTTCCAATTACCACGATCCACGACATTAGTCGTCGCAGCAGATGGAGCGGAAATATCGATGCTCCCCAATGCGGTGATGGAACTGACCGTGCTCGTTCCGCTGCCGAGAGAGATCGCGACACCACCATTGGGCGAGGAAAGATTGGCGTCGGTGCCCATGTTGATGGTGCCCGCCTGAATGTTCAGGGCAATCCCGGTGAACCCGTTGACGGTGGTTGGCGAGCCGAGAGCCACGATATTGGCGACGGACGGAATGGAGTTGAAGGGAGAGGCCAACGGCACCACATCCGAGGTCAATAGATTCAAAGTGCCGCCGGCAGTAATGGTATTACCGTAGAAAATAATCGTGTTGGTGGCGTAGGCACCTGTATTTCCAATTTGGAGCAAGCTATCGCCCGGCGACAGGCTGATATCACCGCCTGCATAGAGGTTGCCATGAAAGACGATGTCGCTCGCGCCGGCGATTGCTGAAGTATCGGTGGCGATCACGGTGATACTGTGCGTAGTGTGAATATCGCCGCCGAAGACAGCGGTGTTGCAATCTTCAACATCCAATGCACCGATCGGAGCAGCGGAGGAACCGACCGCGCCAGCGATGGTCACATTGCCAGTAGTGTTGAAAGTAATCGTAGAAGAAGTGCCGCCTGAAACGCTGGCGATAGTGACATTGCCAGTCTGCGCGACAGGCAATGTGTTGTTATCCGCGAATGGAATGACGTGGCCCGGGGATATCACAATTTGCTGATCCGTGCCGATAAAAAGCGTTTTACCATCAGCGAGGGTGGTATCCCCCAAAGTAATTTTCCCCGAGCCAGCGAGAAGTTGTGAGTTGCCGGTAACCGAAGTGGCGGAATCCAGGTCAATGATTCCGTTCTGAGTGGTAATATTTCCATTGAGAATATTCGGGCCATTGAGATGAGCAATTCCGTCGAACGTTAAGGTTCCGCCCTGACCAAACGTAACGGTGCCGGTCGTGCCAAGAGTAACAACTGAGTCGATGTTGCAGGAAGCAAGCGCGAGATTGAAATTTCCCCCAGCATCATTCAGTGTTTCCGCGGTCAAGGACCCGCTGAAGTTGATAGTCCCGGTGGTTGCGGTGAGGTTTACGGAATCAACGGAAACATCGCCCGCAAAACTAGCGCCGCCGGAATTGGTAATGGTGAGCGCGGCTACACCAGTGCCAATGGTTCCGTTTACGGTGACAGTGCCAGTCGTGTTAAAAATAATACCGTTATCGGAATTGATTATATTGCCCGGCCCAGTGATGCTCGCGACAGTTATCGAGCCCGAGTTTCCTGAGCCAAGAGTCAAGATTCCAGAGGCGGAAAGTGCCGTGCTGCCCAGCGTAATCGGAGCGGAGCCAGCATCGACCATCGAACTGCTAAGAACAGAGGTCGTCCTGAAAGTGATAGGAGCATTGTCCGAATTAACGGTGCCAGCGAGATAAGTTTGGCCGGCAGTATATAAGATGCCATTGGGGAAAGCGGTCGAGCCACCGAGGGTAATAGTACCCGTGTTCGCGAGATTGGCAGTCGTGATCGTTGAGCCAGTACCGGTGAGACTCAGATTATAAGGATTGCTCGTTCCGGTAGTGGTTAAGGTGCTAATCGTCGCGGGGCCGGTGATAGCGACGGTATCATTGGCGGCAGTGTTGGAAACGGTAAAAGTATTCGCCGTCACCGCATCAAAAGTCGCGCCGGCGCTGTTGGCTATGATGAGGCTTCCGACCGTAGTAGAGCCATTCACAGAGATGGCGCCATTGCTGGAATTGAGAGTAAGTTGATGAGCACCGCCATTGATGGAGCCGATGGTGATTCCATTACCAGTGAGGGAAATGTCGGCATTGAGCGTTAACGCGTCGGCGTAAGTTTGCGATCCGGCAGAGGTGATATTCGCATCGGTGGTAGCGGAGCCATTCACCGTGAGCACATCAATCGCGCTTACAGTTCCGCTGAAAGTGGTGGCCGCGTTGCTGGTCAGATTGTAAGAATTGCCCGTAAGAGTATTGGCGAAAGTAACACCCGCGGCATTGAGCGTGGTGCTGGCGCTTAAGTTGACCGGGTTATTATAAGTTTGGGCGCCAGAAACTGTGATGGATGATCCATTGATATCCGTACTGGCGGAGTTGGTAGTCAGCGACGAGAGCGGATGCGTATCGCCGACATCACCGGCAAAGATGGCTGTGCCCGGGGTATTAATGGTAAGCGAGCGTTCGGTGGCGCTGGAATCAGAATCAATGGTGGATTGGAAATCGACATTGCCGGCAGCGGTGAGGGTCACGTCGGCCGTGAGAATGACCGGGCCAGAATAGATTACGCTGGTGACGTTCATGTCGGGATCATTCAGGTCGATTCCCGCGCTCGCCGATGAGCCACTGGGGTTGATGATCACATTGCCAAGCTCGTGGGTTTGGCCGGTGGCGGAAAAGAAAACCGCGGCGGGGCCGGCGGTCAGTGATTCCGCTCTGAACGGTCCATCGAACGTGAGCATGCCGGAGGCAGCAGTGATCGTGAGATCGCGCGGCGTACCATCCGCATCAGAATCGAGCGTGTTATTAAAATTAACGCTCCGCGATGTGATCGTCGTATTGGCACCCAGCACCGTCGGGTTCTGGAATGTGATGGCGCCATCAGGCGATGTCGTAACCGTTGTGATGGAAATAGCGGAACTGCTGCCCCCATCGCCCAGCTGCGTGATGCCGCTGCCGTTGGTGGTGAAATCAGCCAGCGGCTGAGAACTGCCAATGTTGCCATCGAAGCTGGCACTGCTCGATGTAACGATGCTCAGCGAGCGCGGCGTGCTGTCGGAATCGATCGAGCTATAAAATATGATGTAAGGTCCATTGAGGGTCGTATTGGCAGAGAGCGTGACCGGATTTGAAAAACTCAGAAATTCAGAAACGCTAATCGATGAAGCGCCGATGACAGTGGTTCCATCGTTATAGCTGATACTCAATCCGTACAATGGCGCATTGGCTCCGATATTGCCGCCGAAGATCGTCGCGCCAGCGGTATTGATATCCAGAAGCCGGTCATTCTCTGCCGAATCCGCATCAAGGGTGGATTGAAAATCAACATTTCCGCTCGCCTGTATAGCCACGTTATTGTAAAGCACCACAGGAGATGTAAAGGTCGCCGTCCCGACTTCAATCGTAGAACCATAAAGATCAATTTCCGCGCTCGGCGAAGTGCTCGTTGCATTGATCGATACATTCCCTAGTCCATGAAGCTCTCCAGCTCCTGCAAGCTGTACGTCAGCACCAGAGGCTGTGAGCGATTGAGCATAGATGCTGGAGAGCGTGAGCGTTCCCGCTGCTGCGTTAATGGTCAGATCGCGCTGCGTGGCGGTGGAATCTGAATCCAGCGCATTGGAAAATATCACGGTGCGCCCTGCGATCGTAGTGTTAGCAGCCAAAGTCACGGGGTTGTTGAACAAAATCTCGCCGTCGGGGGCAGTGGTTGTGGTGGTGATCGAGAAAGTGGAAGACGCGCCGCCTGATCCTAATTGTACTGTTCCAAAGGGAGCGGTTTGCAGGTTTGAGATGGGTTGGATACTCCCTATGTTGTCTTCGAAAGTAGTTGCGCCGGCGGTTTCGGTGAAAAGATAATTTGGGGTGGAAGCCGAATCGATCATGCCGGCGAATGTGATATTGCCGCTGCCGGTGCTGATAAATTGCCCGTTGCCATTGAGCGTGACCGCACCCTGATAATCCTGATCCCCGCTGGTGGTAATCGCCCCGGAGCTGACGCCAGTGGTTCCAGTGACGGTTAGCGAATCGACCCCCACCGTGTCATTAAATGTAGCATTCGCGCTGATCTGCAGATGGCTAATGGAACTTACCGCGCCGAAGGTTGCATTATTATTCACGGTAACATTGTTGCCATCGCCGGTGAGTCCGCTGTTGAATGCGATGCTGCTGCCGGAAAAACTTTCGTCGGCGCCGGCAGCGAGAGTGACCATGCCATCATATTGCTGGCTGCCGGTGGTGGTGACGGATGCGGGCGTGAGCAATGTCGTGCCGGTGATATGAAGCGAGGAGAAAGTGGGAATCGAGCCGTCGAAGACGGCATTGCCGTTGACAGCCAGCGCCAGGCCGGTGCCGGTAATAGAATTATGGAATGTGGTCGTGCCAGCCGTGAAGGTGGTATTCCCGCTGAGAACTGTCGCTGCCAGGTCGATGTTGGCGGTGCCGTTAGTGCTGACGGCGCCGATGGCGATGGTAGTGCCGATTTGATAATTCAGGCCGTTGGTGAAGGTAATGGAATCGCTCGTGTTATTTCCGAGATTGATCCCGCTGGTGTTGCTCAGCGATGCGGTTTGGATAGTAGACGTTTGGCCGCCGGCGGTTTGGTTGAATGAGACCGTGTAAGCCAATGTCGATCCGCCGGTGGTTAGCGTGAGGATATTAGCGGCTCCGTCGAATTGGATCGTACTGGCGGGCTGAGCGCCATTAATCGTGACATTACCTGCGGTGCCAGCACCAAGCGTGCCCTGGAAAGTGACGCCATCGCTTTGCGCCACGGTGAGATTGGCAACGTTATCGACACTGCCGGCAAACGTGATCGAGCCCGTCGTGCCGCTATTCAGCGTCAGGTTATTGCCATGGCCATTCGAAAGCGAAGTCACTGAGATATTCGCGCCAGTGGTGAGCAAATTGGCTGTATTCAGGGCTGCGGTGCCGGTAAGTGTGAGATCGCCGTTCACAGCGATGGGGCTGCCAATGGTGGTGATGCTGGAAGAAAGCGTCGCATCGCCATTAACCGTTACGCCAATGAAAGGCGAGTCAGTAACAATTGGAGCGTTAATAGTAATGGCGCCGCTGGTCGCCGGCCCGTTGAGAATTAGATCGCCAATATTAAAAAAGTTCGCGGTGAACTGCCCAGTAATGGTAATCGTGCCACCGGTCCCCGAACTCTGAATGGTGACGGGCGATTTAAACGTCGAAGCAGCGACGGTAATCGCGCCGGTCCCGGTCGGGCTGCCAATAATCACCCGCAGCATATCCCGGCCGATATTATCTATCGGATCAATTTCAATCGGCGCAGCAGGCGGCGTCGTATCACCAATGCCAATGGCCGTGCTGGGCGTAATCGGCTCAATGGTCAGCACCCCCTGCCCGCTGGTCCCGCCGAAATTGTTAATCGCCGCCGCGGTATCCATGACCAGGCTGTCGGTCATCAGAGTGACATTCTGATCGTTGGTATCAATCGACCCGGTAAGGGCAGTACCGTTGTTATTGATTTTAATCGTCCCGTTCAACGTGAGATCTGTCGGCGTCCCCAGCACCGGATTGGGCAATCCCGCATGCAGGCGCTCATCAATCGTAAAGCCTGTGGTCGCGGTAAAACTCCCATCCAGAAAAATCGGATGCAAGTGCGGCACAACCAGCGAATCAATCGTGATCGTCCCGCCATCGGTGTCCACGATTGTGATGGGACCTAACGCGCTTCCCTGGCGCACTACGATATCTTCATTATATGTGCCGGAATCGACATTGATCAGCGGATAGAGAGCGGTGGAAGCGGAGAAGACATCAATGCCGTTTTGAATCAGTCCGCCGTTGTGGACATTTACTGTGGTCACTGCGCTGCTGCCGAGTAAATTCAGGGAACCGGTGTTGATCAGTACCGGCCTATTAAAATCGATCGTCGGCGCATCAAGCGTCAGCGTGTTGCTCGTGCTGCTAATATCGATCGTATCATGGACGAAAATTTCGGAGGAAGCCGTCACCGTATAATTTCCACCGCTGGTGGCAACATCGCTGGCGATCTGGGCGCCGGTGGCATCACTACCGCCGCTGTTGCTGGGGGCGATGTCAAAGGCAACCGGATCGAGCAACACCGATCCACCCGCGGCAGTGCCGCCCACATAAACCGTGCCGGGATAGAGCAGCGAACCTTTGCTGGAAATTTCCACGAAACCGCCGATACCACTATTGCCCGCGCCGGCAGCGGAGATGTGCCCGGCGAAATCCGTCTGCATGCTCGACCAGATCGCGACTTGCCCGCCGTTGCCATTTTGCGTCGCATCGGCAGTAATGGTTGAATCAGCCGAAATATTAGTCGTTTGCGCCAGCGGCAAATCAGAAGCCGCGTGAAAATCACCGCCAATTTTGATTGTGCCGCCGCCGGTGGTTCCGTTGGCGTTGATGCTTGCGGTTTGGACAGCGATGGTTTGCCCCGTCACGCTCACCGATCCACCATTGCCATTCGCGTTTGATGCATCAATCTTCCCCGAGATACTGACCGCCCCGCCCTGCACGTTGACCTGATTCGCCTTGATCACGCTCGGCGTTCCCAGAGCGACCGAATAGAGATCGCCCGATACCAGCGACGCCGATCCGCCGGCAGCATTGATCGTACCATCGTTGCTTACTCCGCTGCTGGAATTGGTCGTGCCAATTTTGACGAGAATATTGCTCCCATTGGTTCCGAGCAGCACATCCTGCCCCGCAATCATTGCGACCAGTCCGCCCGGGGCATTGATCGTGCCATGATTGTTGACGCTCTGGCCAATGAGCTGCGCGCTTTTGGCATTGATCGTGCCATTATTCACCAGCGAACTGGTGCCGGAGAAATGATCTACGTTCGCCAAAAAATTGTTGTCCGTAATATTCCCCGCCGCCGCGATGATCCCGCTCACGCTGATGATCGAGTGCGGCCCAAATATCACCCCAGCCGGATTAACAAAATAAACAATGCCGTTGGCGAGCATAGTCCCATCGAGCATCGAAGGCGCATTGGAATTAATGCGATTGAGCACCTTGGCATGCACGCCCGGCTGAACAAACTGCACGGTTTGACCATTCGCCAGATCAAACTGCTTGTAATTGATGATCGCATGGTTCGATGCGGTGATCGTCGTCAGCGAACCAGCCGAGCTGAACGTCGCCGTCCCCCTGCTGACGCGGTCCACCTGGATATTTCGCCCGCCGAACGCCGCCTGCACCAGCGACATCGCCGTCAGCGAAGCCGCCCACGTTACCATCCGCCGAGATCGGGCTGGAGTAAACATAAACAAACTCCACGTTTAACGCCGGCCTTTGGGCCGGGATGAATATCAATAAAACAACGTCACCGAAAAACTCACCCTGCTGCTTCCTGCTTTGACCGATTCGTCCACCGAAGGCCCATTCACATCCACCAGCGGAACGCCCCAATAGACCTGTGCATTCAGATTCTGCCGGAATTGCAATTCTGCACCGAGGCCCACCGAGAGCAATGCTGCATCATCTTCGCCCACAACGCGATCACTCTGCCAGACATGCGCCCCATCCACGAAGGCTTTGAGAATTAGATCCCAATCCGCCTGTCCGCCCGGCCGGTCTGGCACCCAGCGCATAGACTCATCATTGCCCAACCAATGAATCTTTTGTGGCGCCGCCGGCGTAAACAATCGCGGCACGTGGAGCCGATACTCCGCCGACGCCAGAATCATGTCATCGCCCGCCGTCAGGGATTCCGGATATCCGCGCACGGTGTACAGGCCGCCGACGGTTTGTTGTTCTTCCGGCACCAGCCGCGAGCCCAGCGCGCTCTGACCGCGAAACGAAAAAGCTACTTCATTCGCCATCGGGCCGCTCGCCTGCTCATATTGATTGGGATGAACCAAAGGCTCCAGGAAAAATGAGTACTCCACATCCGTCTGCAGCACGCCAAAACGCTTGTCGATATCCGTGCGGCCCAGGGCATCGAGTTCGGTCTGATCAGCCTCGGTAAATCCACTCTCGCCCGTCACCGATGCAAACAGCGATGATTCGGCAGTCGCGCGCTGCAAACGCAATCCAATATAGGGAATCCCAAAATCCGCGGACCCTTCCGTACTCAAGGTCTGATTCGCGCTGCTGATGCTCTCAAATCGCATCCCCGCAAACGCATCGAGGAACAGGGCGTGGTATTGATAAATATTGTCAATCAATTCCGCCCCCGCGACGGTTTGATTCCCCGAAAAATGCTCATCGCCTAACCCGACATCGGAAGCAACGAACGAGCTATATGACCCATACGTTCGCGCGCGCAAAGTCGAATCTGCAAGGATGGGAAATTCATACGACGCCATTACTGCTTGCGAAGCAGGATCAAAATCGGCGGTGACATAATCGATAGACAAAACATCATCGTTGCCGGTGAGATTGGAATCGAGAACGCCGAAGCGCTCGCGCAATGGCCTGGTTTGTCTTGTGCCGGTGTTGGATACCTGGCTATAAATTGACCAGGGTTTACTTTCCTGCACCAGATAATTCAGATTGATCGTGCCTGGATCATTTCCCGGGGCAATCGTCGCATCGACACGCCGGCCCGGCTGGCGATTCAGCCGGAAAATATAATCATCCAATGCATTCTTCTTCAGCAATGCTGCATCCGAAGGCTGCGTACTGGCCGAACGCGCGGCTCGAACCGGCGAATTTCGGCGAATCCGCGCCTCCAGCTCATTTTCCATCGGCTGCTTGTGCCCCGACACCGCTACGTGCACCTGACCCACCCGCCCCACCAATACGACGAGATGCAAATCCGTATCCCCATCTGCCCGGACATCCTGCAACTGGGCACTCCCCTGAATCTCGCTCGGATCAACATAAACTTTAACCGCCAGCAATCCCTCGCGTTCAAAGAAATGCCGAATGGAATCATTGATCGCCAGCAGCGCCCCGGAATCAAATCGCCGCGGCGTATTCACGTCCAGCAGATCACCAACTGTTTCAGTAATTACCGGTTCGCTGGCGTGCGGCGCCGTATAAGTCTCGCCACTCTTCCCCAGATCAATCCGCACGCTGCGCAGACCCGAGGTCCAATGACGTCCTAACGGATTGAAATAATCAATATGAAATTTCGTAACCGTAAACTCTGGCTCCATGGCGGGCGCAGTCGCTGATTCCGCTCTCGCTGTTGAAAACAGCATTGGAGCGGCCCACACACACGCGCTGGCTATCGCAAAAAATTTGAACCCCTTCGACCGTGGCACAAACAAGCCCTTGGTTCCCATAGGCGTAGGATTTTACATGCAGCCCCATATAAGCGGAATGCCCCGATTGGGTTTGGATCGTTTTTTTTCAGAACACAACCTGCTTCCACTCTTGCGCGCCAGCAATTAAGGTATCTGCGCGGTCTTGCAGGAAAGGAACTTGTATCGTGTTAGATTACTTACGTTTTGCAGCGGTGGGGTTGCTGGCTTTTTTTGTTGGCTGCGCCGCCAATCCAGTAGCGCGCCAGCGCGTTTCATTCGATAACAATTGGCGTTTCACGCGCGGCGATGCCCCCGATGCTAACGGACAATTGGATTACGCGCGCATCAAACCATGGGTAAAGCAGACCGGAAGCGAGTTTGTCAGTAATCCACATATCACAACGTTTGCTGTCAGCGGAACGCCCGGCGCTGACGTTTCATTTGTGCAGCCCAAATTCGATGATCATTCCTGGCGGCAATTGAACCTGCCCCATGACTTCGGCATCGAAGGACCCTTTGACCAGGCTCTTCCCGGCAATACGGCCAAGCTCCCCTGGGCAGGCGTTGCGTGGTATCGCAAACATTTTCTAATCTCCTCGCTCGATCGCGGACAGCGATTTTATCTGGATGTTGACGGTGCCATGAGCTATGCGACCGTGTGGCTCAACGGACATTTCGTGGGTGGCTGGCCCTACGGATACACCTCATTCGAATTGGATTTAACACCGTACATAAAATTTGATCGCGATAATGTTCTGGCCATTCGCCTGGATAATCCGCCAGACTCTTCCCGCTGGTATCCCGGCGGCGGCATTTATCGCAACGTCTGGCTGGTGAAAACACCGCAGGTGCACGTTGCCCATTGGGGAACCTACGTGACCACCAACGATGTCTCCTGCGATTCCGCAGATGTGAACGTACAAGTGAATGTGGTGAACTCCTCGAAAGAGCCGGCGATGGTGACCGTCTCCACCGAATTTTTCGCCCCCAACCGCGAAGGACGATTGATTCCTGTCGCATCCCTGCGCCCACAGGGTTATCTGCCTAAGCAAAACTCGGAGATGATGGATTCGGTCGATTTAACCATCCCACCCGGGCAGACCGCGCCGTGCGACAACACGCGAACTATTCTGCATCCCGAATTGTGGGATTTAGATCATCCAACTGAATATCTGGCGGTCACCACGATCCGGCACAAGGGCCGAATCATCGACCGTTACAAAACTCGCTTCGGAATTCGCACGATTCATTTTGATGCGAATACCGGATTCTCGCTCAACGGCAAACACGTGCGCATTCAAGGCGTATGCGATCACCACGACCTGGGCGCGCTCGGAGCAGCGATAAACACGCGCGCACTGGAACGACAAATCGAATTGCTCAAATCGATGGGATGCAACGCGATTCGCACCAGCCATAACCCCCCTGCTCCCGAGCTGCTCGATCTGTGCGATCGCATGGGCATGCTGGTGATGGATGAATCATTTGATTGCTGGGAAAAAGGTAAGACACCGAACGATTATCATCTGCTCTTCCGCGATTGGCACGAGAAAGATTGGCGTGCCGAGCTGCGGCGCGATCGCAATCACCCCAGCATTATTCTCTGGAGCATCGGCAATGAAATCCCCGATCAGGAAACCGCGCGCGGCATACCCATTGGAAATGAATTGACCCAGATCGCCCACGAAGAAGATCCCACACGCCCCACGACGGCGGCGTGCAATGATGTGAATTCAGCATTCGACGGATTTAATCAGACCCTCGATGTCTTTGGATATAACTATCAGTGGAAAAGCTACGGCCGATTCCACGAGGCCAATCCCAACCAGCCGATTTTCGGCAGCGAAACCGCATCGTGCATCAGCAGCCGCGGAGAATATTTCTTCCCGGTTTCCGATGACAAGCTGACTGGCAATGTAAATTTCCAGGTGAGTTCATATGATCTATCGGCCCCGCGCTGGGCGTGGCCGCCGGACGATGAATTCGCCGCGGAGGATAAGAACAAAGAAGTCGCCGGCGAATTTGTCTGGACGGGGTTCGATTATCTCGGCGAACCCACGCCCTACGGCGGCAATTCGAAGAAGATGCTCGATTTCACCGACCCCAAACTCAAAGCCAAAGCCGAGGCCGAGCTACAGGATCAAGGTGAAATTCTCGTCCCCTCGCGCAGCTCATATTTTGGAATAATCGATCTGGCCGGATTCCCCAAGGATCGATTTTATCTGTATCAGGCGCGATGGCGACCCGATTTTCCGATGGCTCATATCCTCCCGCACTGGAATTGGCCCGATCGCGTCGGTCAGGTAACACCGGTGTTTGTGTACACCTCCGGCGATGAAGCGGAACTGTTTTTGAACGGCCATTCGCTCGGTCGCAAGCGAATCTTGCCGGGCGAGTATCGGCTGCGCTGGGATGATGTCGTTTATCAACCGGGAGAGCTGCACGTCGTCGCGTTTAAGCACGGCCATATCTGGGCCGAAGATACCGTCGAAACCACCGGCCCCGCCTCCAAACTGCTTATGTGCGCCGATCGCAGTTATCTCTCCCCCGATGGAAATGATCTGGCCTTTATCACGGTCAAGATCGCTGATGCCAACGACCAGACCGTGCCACAAACGCACAATCATATTGTGTTCCACATCCATGGCCCGGGCGAAATCGTCGCCGTGGACAATGGCGATGCCACCAGCTTTGAGCCGTTCCAGGCCAAGGAGCATGATGCGTTCAATGGATTGTGTCTCGCGATCGTGCGCACGCTGCCCGGCAAAACCGGAAAGATTTGGCTCAGCGCAGAATCACCAGGATTGAAAGGCGATACGATTTCGATGCGCGTGCATTAATTCCAATGCTATTAGTGAATCCCGCAGCTTCGCTGCGGTGTCGCGCGCGATGGTTAATGCTTCGTCTTGGTTATGCTGATCTTCACGGCCACCGCTTTCTTGCTGGCCAGCGTTCCGTCATAAGCTTTGGCATCGAAGGCGCTCACATTTCCCTTCGCTTTCGTGGTGGGCGTCCACGTGATCGTGTCGCCACTGGAGAAAATTGACCCAACAGTAGCGGCTGATCCATCGAGCAGCAGCGTGCCATCGCCGATCGAGGTAATCTGGAAGCTGATCGTATCGCCATCAGCATCCGCAGCATTAGAGGCTGCTTGCAGCATGGAAAAATTAATCGTAAACGGCTGACCCGCGCTAGCACCTTTCAGCGTGCTGATTTTTGTCAGCGTGGGAGCGTGATCGGTGGCTCCAGCAGATCCGCCCGAGTTGACCAACAAAGCCAGATCATCGTTCTTACCACCACTGGGTTGGTCCATCGCAGCGATCGTGTCGGTGCTGTCAATCGCGCCGGAGTAGCTTTGCGTTTTGTTTTTCGTCGCAGCGGTCGGAGACAGCGTTAGCGTGAACGTGCCGTTGGAAGCAACCGCATATTTTCCAGAGATAGCCCCCTCAGTACCCGTGCCGGTGAATTTGCCTTTGCCACTGAAATCGACACTCGCCTGGACACCGTCCAGGATCACGCTCCACGTGCCGTTCAGACTCGAATCGGAATAAGTTCCGTGCGGCTGGATAAGCACGAACATCCGCGCGGAATTGTATTGGGCAGCCTGCTCCAGATCGGGCGGATTCAGAATGGCAACGCTCTTACTGGCATTCATCGCCCCGGAATAATTCTGCACCGCCTGCGCGGCTTCTAAGTTCAACGAAACTCCGCCGCTGGACGAAATCGAATCCGTGCCAGTGAGCGTTTCGGTTGGATTGTTCACATCAGAGATAAACGTCCCACTCAGGTTGCCCGCGCCATCAAAACTAATAGTTCCATGCCCGCTGTTTCCCTGGTAAGTGCTCTGACCGCCAACGGTGGTAGAGGGATCACCAGTGCCAAAGAAATACCATGTGCCATTCAGATCGCCGGTGGAAAATGATCCACTCCCACTGTTGGTTAGGGCGCCCAGCGTGTCAGAGCCTGAACCGCTGAAAGCGAGAAAATTCTTGCTTGAATTAAGGGCTCCGGAAAGGTTTGCTCCAACGGAGAGCGATGCCGTTCCATTGGCGAAAACAGAATAGGTGCCGGTCGGCGAGAGCGTATCGCCGCTGGCATCGGTAGCCGTCCCACCCGTGACACTTCCCGCACCGTCAAAAATGGCGGTACCACTGGTATTCATCGCGTTCAAAGCCCACGTGCCGTTAAGATCCGCATCAGAAAATGTTGCGGACATCAAACGCCGCTGCTCCAAAGCCTCGAGGATTACCATACTTATGCTCCTGAAGAAATGTTTTCAGTATTGCAGCTTACACATGGGCAATTGTCAAACTCTTGGGAATATCACCCCCGATGTCGAAAGCTGACAGCAAAGGGACCAGCGGGTAACGTCGTAATCACTTCGGTATGAATACTGAGAGCAAGCCAGCAAAAATTTCTCGAAATGTGCTGATACTGGGTTGGGTCAGTCTATTCAATGACGCCGCCAGCGAGATGCTCTATCCGATCATGCCGCTGTTTATCACGGCAACGCTCGGAGCATCGCCAGCGATACTGGGATTGGTGGACGGAGCAGCAGAGGGAATCGGCGCATCGCTGCGCTGGATCGGCGGCGTGCTTTCGGATCGCCTGCGCAAGCGGAAAATATTTGTTTTCCTGGGATATGCAATTTCAGCGTTCAGCAAACCCGTGATGGGATTGTCGGCGTTTGTCGGAGGCTGGCCGATTTTCATGGCGGGGCGATGCACCGATCGCCTGGGAAAAGCCGCCCGCAACGCGCCGCGCGATGCGCTCATCGCAGCATCAGCGCCGGAGGAATCGCGCGGCTGGGCGTTCGGATTTCAGCGCGCAATGGATACCGTCGGCGCGGTCATCGGGCCGCTTGTCGCGCTGGCGGTGATTGTTGCTTTGACGAGCTGGCATACCGCGTTTTCAGCAGCGTGGAAGCAAGGATCGGATGCTCTGAAGAATCTCCCGTTAAAATGGCTGTTTTTCGTCGCGCTGATCCCCGGCATTGCAGCCATGCTGTGCGTTTCGTTCGTGAAAGAAATTCCGCCCCAGGGAAAAACCAAAACCGGCGGAAAACCCCCGCCGATTTTCCAGGCCTACCCAAAACGGCTCTGGATGTTGATCGGAGCGGTATTCATCTTTTCGCTCGGCAATTCCAGCGATACGTTTTTGATTCTGCGTTCCAGCCAGGCGGGATTAACTTTCGGTTGGATCGTGCTGCTCTACGCAATGTACAACGTGGTCTATGCCGCGGTTGCCGGACCGGCCGGAAAACTTTCCGATGCAATTGGACGCAAGCCGTTATTGATTGCAGGGTGGCTAGTTTATGCCCTGGTGTACGCCGCATTTGCAGTGTTACACGTTAGCTGGTTTCCATGGCTCTTTTTACCAATTTATGGTCTGTACCAGGGCTTAACCGATGGCGTGACCAGCGCCCTGATCAGCGACACCGTGCCGGATGAAAAACGTGCCGGCGCCATCGGATTGTTTTACACGCTCACAGGCCTCGGACAATTTTCAGCGAGCCTGATCGCAGGCAGCGTTTATCACATTCTAATCTTTCATGGCATGATCCATCTGCCCTTTGCGATCGGTTCAGTTTGCGCACTTGTCGCCATTCTATCACTGGCATTCCAGCCACAAGGTAAAGCGTAAACAACTCAGCCCTCAGCATCTCCCCAAATAAATTCCCCCACCAATATTTAGCGGCGGTGCACAGCACCGCGTTAACCCACCCACGCAATGGGCCTTCCGAGTCAGCCAGCACGTCGCACAATCCCTTTAATGCACTTCCTGTTCATCAACTCGAATGAACCTGAACGTAACGTGCAAAGCAAGAAATAAAAAAATTACGGTAAAACCGGCATTGAACATCAACAGGTCCTCGCGCGAGGCGAGACTTTTCGCCGTTACCGTTCCATTTGAGAAAATACTGTTTGGTTCATTGTCGCCTTAGGTATATATTTACGATATCGGAGGAAAGATAATGCGTTTTGTTCGCTCTACTTCTACGATTTTATCCCTTCTAGCCACACTTGCTGCCAGCGCACAGGCATCGCGCGTGGTGGTAGGCGGAATTTATTTAGATTCAGACCTGATCGACGCAAGCAACTCCGTCGAGTTCCGCAGCTATCCCAATACGGGGCTTTACATCCACAATGGTGGGAACGTCAGCGGAGTCAATTATGGCTGGCTTTCACTCACGGCCACACAGAAAGAATCGATGATCTCGGTCTGGGGGAGCACTGGCGCCCAGTCGCTGGAATTGGGTTGGGAAGCAGACGGCGTCGGTTGGCAGAACGCGTATACCCAGAATTATCTCCCCGAAGGCGTCGTGGCGGATGAGGTCAGCGCCAACGTTCCTACTGGCGATGCCAATGGCTACGGCAGCGACACCGATGCGTTCGCGCAAATCCCCGCATCAGATATTTCCTGGTGGACCGTTTACGTCGATGGCTTTAGAAATCTAAGCAACGGCGCCATCACCAATATTTATCCCGTCTATGCACCGAATGAGAACAACAAAGACCCGCAGGGAAATAAGGTCCAGGCCTGGCTGGAAGGTGGAACAGGCCCTAATCCATTCGCAACAGGATCATTCTTTGCTGATGTTCGCGAGATGGCGATGTACGGCGGCGGGATCAGCGTCGATTCCCCGCCCCAGCAGTTCTTTGACAACGTAGGTGGCTCGGGAAGCACCACGCAGGCGCAATATCAGGCGATTGCCGAAGGCGAAGTCGCCTGGGCCAACGCCAACAATCTGCACAGCATCTGGATCATCTCGCCCAGCACCTCCAAGAGCAATTACAACGCTATTTCCCAGCAACTCGTCCGCACTCTCGAAACCAATGCCACTGGCAGCCAGGCCGATATCCCCAGCGAATATTGCGTGGAAAACTATGGCGTTAACAGCAACATCACCACGTACAATCCAATCGGTTCAGAAGACTCACCGAATACAGAGCTCGGAGTCGCCCTGTGGCTCGCGGGATACGAGCAAGGCCGCACCGGCGATCTCCAAATGAGCACCAAGGCCACCGGAACCACGCAATTAAACATCCAGAGCCAAAGCGCAACCGCCCTGGCCGGCACCAATACCGCGATCTCGCTTTCCTCGGCCGGATCGCAGGCACTTACCTATGCGGTGACGCTGCAAAACACCTCGAGCAATAGCTCTGATTGGTACATTCCAAATTTGCTGGTGACCCAGAGCGGAGCTATTGGCGACTGGAGCATAAAGGTAACCCTCAATGGCCTGAACATCACCAGCTATTTGCTGGGTAACAACGGCTTCACCTTCAATGCAACCGCAATAATCGCCAATGCAGGCTTGGTCATGAACTCTGACTTTTCGGAAAACCTCCTCTTTACTTTCACGCCATTAACCGACACCGCATCCACCGATCCCTATTCATTCGAACTCACCGGCCTGGCCCATCCCGGCGCGGCCGACTCTTTTGCATCCGTGGTGTTCGAAATCCCCGAGCCAACCGCCCTCGGTATCAGCCTGATCGGATTGCCCTGCTTATTGCGAAGAAGAATTAAACCAGCGAAATAAGCCGGACAATCCGCGCTGGTGCGTTGACTATCCAGATAGCTGACCTAAGATCGAGAACCGAAGAAGCAGTTCTTACGCTTTGACGCGTTCACTCCTTGTAGTTCTCAATAGACAAGCCGCGAACATAATTGGACCCGCGAAAATGCACCGGCTCTTGTCGGTAAGCAGGCCAATTAATCATGCGTTATTCAGGCGTTTTTAAGACTATTTGATTTGATTGTAGTGGGAGAGGTGCACGGAGTGGGAGTTAGTTTCGTTCCTCTAACGGGGAGCGGGGCTATTTGATTTGGTGTTTCCGTTCATACGGTACCAATGGCAGACAACGAATTGAGGTCGAATGAGGCGTGCTGAGACCACCTTGAGAGTCTATGCAGATATCGGCCTCCGATCAGTAGAAGGCTGGGCAGAATGCAGCCGGGAGATTCGCGAGGATGCCAAGCCGCGCACAACCACCCTGCACGAGGGTGAAACCATCCCCCTATTTTCTCGCGATCAGACACGACAAAAATCCGGCAAGAAGAAGCTATCGCCGGTCGCCGATGTCCCCGTCAAAACAGTGATCACTTCACAGCCGATTTGATTTTCAAATGGACGATCCGATGAATGACCTTCCCGAACAGCAAGTCATACC
Organism: Tepidisphaeraceae bacterium; assembly: GCA_036490535.1. GTDB lineage: Bacteria > Planctomycetota > Phycisphaerae > Tepidisphaerales > Tepidisphaeraceae > DASXDR01. The sequence goes on from DASXDR010000108.1 coordinate 59,222, forward strand.
GGTAAAACAACCCCCGGTGTCAGCAGGCAAACAATTGGTGTCGGCGATTGAGGAACGCATGCTTCGTGAACCTCAAGACCTCGTGAAATGCGTCCATCTATTTGATGATTACTTCCGCTGCAACTGGTGGGCGCCTGCGCCGGGGCAGAATAACCGGTCGTTCGATTGGGGCACCAGCGCCACCCATCATGTGCGTAAAAGCTGCTTCTTGAAGGTGAGCAACGTCAATGAAGAGCTGACAATTGAAGAGATATAGTTTAAAGGCCGACATGGCCGCAATGGAAATCACCGGCGGACGCGTGACCCAAACAATACGAACAACGACAAACCTGCAATCATCGCAGTCGGCTCGGGCACGGACGAGAAATCCGCGGTGAAGGCCAAATCGCCGTAAAATCCAAAGCCCGGCTCATTCCAGGGGCCGTATTCGGTTGCTGGGGGATTGGAAAAATTAACGCTGCCGCCTGTCGTCGGGCCAAAATCTCCGGTGAGATAAAGCCACGTATTGCCAAAGGTCGCGTTTCCAGCCCCATCCGTTGCGGTAATGTCTATGACGTAGGGATTCCCAGGGGCAACCGCAACGCCACCCGGAATGTTGATCGTTACCGCATCCCAAAGGTTGTCGGCTGTATAATTGATAGTCGAAGAGGTGTAAAGAGGTGCTCCCGCCGTCCCCTGCGCCCCCCGGGAAGCGTCGCCGGCCAATAGACTGCCGGTCCAATTGAAGACTTCACCCTGAAAGTTGATCTGCGATCCGGCCGCGCCTTGAAGATAAAACGTAAAATAGTTGAGAATAGTTGCTCCGGCAGGATCAATAAAGGTTTCACCAATGGTTGGCGAGTTGCTGGCATTTTGAGCCGCCGTTCCAAACTGCCCAATGGATTGATAGGTCGTATAGCCTGGCGGCGCATCCGCGGTATCGGAGCCGTCCCAGACTGGAACAGTGTTTAGGGTGATGTCCGCCCGGGCGCTGCGATTGAGAGCGGGTAAGAAAAGCCACGCACAAGTGGCCAACGATGAAATCAGGGCTGTATAGCGCATAAACTCACTCCTATATTTTCAAGCAGCGGATGGCCAAACGAATTGCTGATTTGCGACTTTCGCTTCGGACATATGGTAGTCCCTGTCCAAGCGAAGTGCCCCGCATAAACCCACAACAAAGCGAGCGTAACGCAACCTTGCGCGTTGTCAACATCATTCTATATAAATATGCGTCGCCACGGCTCAATCGTTTTTTTTGCGGCCTTCTATTACATCGCGGATGGCCTGATCGTGCGTGGAATACAGCCAAGTTCATTGGCGCGAAAAGTGAGAATGCGCGCAAAACCACCGGACATTATTTCAGCAAGTCTTTTGCCTTCACGTCGACGTTCGTTACCGCAATTAGCCGGTAAAATGGGACAATATTTTGGCCGCGATCTCGGCCACGCGCTTTGCGGCTTCATCACTGGATGGCATTTGTTCCCATGCGCCTTTGGGGGCAGCTGCCGCGTAAATGGTTGCAGCGGCGATAATCGAAGCGGCTTGAATTTCTGGGGGTATTTCGTGCATGAAGGATACTCTAACAGGTCTTTCGCCTGAGAGTAATTTCTGCAGAGCTACTCTGTGGTATCCACATTTTAATTATAGGGCCATTGGATTAGATGCCGATGTCTTCAGCTAGAGTTTTGATCTGCTGGGGCTGGTTCGTTGAATCTCGCATTAAAGGGATCAAATATGTCAGCAGTCAGCGGCATCGGCAACTCGGCGATTTATCAATATCTTCAGGCAACGCAGGCTTCACAATCAACTCAGAGTGGAGTTTCGGGCTCGTCCAGCGCGAGCTCCGCCAGTTCTGTTCAGGCGGCAATAAACAACTCGGGGTCTTCAAAAGCCCACGGAAGCCACCGACATCAAGATGATTCGGCAGCCATGGCCCAACCGGGAGGTACTGGCGGCAGTCAACGGATGCAGCAACTTCAGAATGCGGTGGTCACAGCTTTACAAACGGCCAAGGCAAATCCATCGAGCGATTCAAACGATATTGTCCAAAGTGCTATCGCTAGTATCTTCAAAAACAGCATGAACGCTTCGGCTCCGCAGGCCGCAGGGACGGATGCAGATGGGGATGATGACGGGTCCGCCACGGCAGCTAGCGATACCGATACAGAGCAGAGCACATTTTTTGATACTCTCCAGCAATACGGCATTGATCCGCAGCAATTTCAGCAGGATTTTCAAACCGCGGTACAACAGGCTCAGGGTGGTGAGATTGATAGCAGTACGGCATTTCAAAGTTTCCCGCCAGGAGTGATCGTTGATACCACCGCATGAACGGATTGCATTGACACCGCGACGATCAGCAGAATTTCGGCGTTCATGCGAGTACAAACCGGCAAACTGAGCTATCTAATAGCTTCCCGATTTGCGTTGTTTGAATCCGGCTGGGCAATAGAATCGTGATGTATCGTAACAATAGTAAGGGAAGTTGCTTCGAACGAATGATTAAACTTATGTCGAATGGACTACAGGTCATTATCCAAAGGTTTTCCATTGTGCGCGAGTTCCTCATCCAACTCGGGGCCCGCACCCAGAATGGCAATTTTGCGACCTTTTGCCAGCCCCACAAAAATTTGCCTAGTCAAGTACGTAAAGACTTGTGGTTTGATTTTCCGCCGGGATAAATGGCAGACTTCCTCAAGAATAGCCATTTGAACAGCTTCAGATTGTGCGACGAACCATTCAAATATCCGACAAGAAACCGCATTCTGAGTCATTCCTGTTTGATCACTAATCTCTTCAAGTTGTTGCTTGGCCGAAGCGGTTAGTTCGAGACTTACAAAATTGATTGTGCGGCGCATTGGAATTGATCCCCTAACGAGACCGATTTGTTCCCGTATTATACCCTATTTCGGTTATTTCTGCTATTGGTTACATTTCTTGTGCACAGAATGTCCGAAGGGCGAATTTGCTTCGCGATTTAGCTAATGCGCGATAGATTCTCACATTCAGATCCTTTCTATGGAGCCTGTAGAAGAAAAGTTTCTCATCACCCGAGCGATAGAGGGTGACGCCAGGGCTTCCGAAACGGTATTGCTCAGCTGCCAAATGCGATTGGTTCGCTATATCGAATCTATTTTTCCATTAACCTTGCGACCATTCGTAAATCCTGAAGATATCTTTCAAGACGTTTATTTGGCGGCATTCGAAGGTATATCCAGACTTAAGACTGATCGTATCGAGGGAGTTTTTTCATGGATGGCTGGAATCGCCAAACACATCTTGATCGACAAGACCAGACAGTGGAAGTTGCGGCGCCCACAAGATTTAGAGAATGATGCCGGAGAAGACGTAGTTCGGGTATTGGAACGACTCGCCGTTTATCAGCGGACTTCGAGTAAATCAGCGGCTGAACACGAATTTCGACTCCGAATGGAACGATCATTAGAAGAATTGCCCGAACATTATAAATGCGTGGTGCGTCTTAGGCACATTGAAGGCCTCAGCGTGGCTGAAACTTCTCAACAGCTCAATATTGACGCTGATACCGTTCGGATTCATTGTCTTCGCGGGTTACGCGCTCTTCGCCAGCGATTGTTATCTTTTGAATAGCCATGGAAAATGCGGGCTTTCAAAGCGATCGGGATCGAAGGATCCAGGAGGTTCTGGACGAGGCTCGGACCTTCCAATCGGAAGGCACGCATATCACCGACGAAGATATCATTGCCAAACATTTAGAGCTCATGCCCGAACTATCCATCGCACTTAAATTAAGAAAAAAGGCACAATCCTACATTGATCGAGCGACACTTTTCAGCACTGAAGACAATCGAGCATTCATACCAACGATCAACGGTTACCGCGTACTCAAATTAATCCAGCGAGGAGGGCAGGGGGCAGTTTTCCTTGCGATACAGCTTGCAACCGGCCGAAAAGTGGCAATCAAAGTTCTGGACTGCGGACCGTTTATCCCCCCCGTCAAATACGATCGATTTGAGCGAGAAGTAAGGGCGCTGGCTGTAATCGATCATCCTGGAATTGTGCGAATCATTGATAAAGGTCGTACCGCAGAAAGATCGTTCTTTATCGCCATGGATTTCATTGATGGAGAACAGTTGGAGGTATATCTACAGCGATCTTTAGCTAATCAATGGACCGTCCAGCAGGTAGTGGAGCTGTTTTGGAAAATTGCTGGCGCGTTGGCAGAAGCACATCGGCAAGGATTTGTACATCGCGATATCAAGCCATCGAATATTTTGATCGATCAACGGGGAGAGCCTCATATTCTGGATTTCGGCTTGGCGCGACTGGCCGTTGATGATGACGGTCCAGCGTACACGGCGACTAGAACTGGCGACGTTGTTGGATCAGTTCCGTGGTCCAGTCCAGAACAGGTTTCTGGCGGTTCCGCCAAACTCGATTCCAGCAGCGATGTATATTCACTCGGCGTCGTACTTTATACGGCGCTCGCCGGTCACCAGCCGTATGAATTGCCCAAGTTGCTGCATGAACAAGTGCAGAGAATTTGCGAAACCAAGCCGGCGGCTCTTTGGCGAATTAAAACCGCGCCGTTTGGGCGGATTGACAAGAATCTCTCACACATTGCGCTTCGCTGTCTTGAAAAGAATCCTGCGCAGAGATATTGCGACGCGTCAGCATTAGCTAACGACTTGCACGATTTCAATCAAGGGGCATTTTCGCGGCCTTTGAAAAAAATTAAGCCGGGCCAGATTGCCACCATTGCCTTTTGCCTAGCGGCGTCAGGGTATTTGGCCTTATTGCTGACGTTCGGCTCGAACGGAATTTCTAAACCAAGTCCATCGGTGGCCAAATTATCCACAATGATCAATAGTATTGGCATGACACTCATCCGCATTCCTGAGGGCGCGTACGTCGTAGGAACCGTGGGTCAGACAAACAACGAAGATTTCCATGCTGTGACGTTGACTAAACCATTCTTTATTGGGCGTACGGAAGTCACCCGCAAGCAGTATTTACAAGTCATGGGTAAGCTGCCACTTTATATTTTAGATCCCGGTCTCAATCCTCAGTTTCCAGTAAATTATGTATCTAAATACGACGCAGAAGAATTCTGCAGAAAACTAGGACAATTTGAGCATCGAAGATATTTCTTACCAAGTGACGCGCAGTTTGAAATCGCGTGTAGAGCCGGTAATCAAGGCAAAGTAAATGGCGACAGCATCCTTAATCATGTTGCGTGGTATACGGATAACAGCAGCCATCAACTCCATGAGGTTGCATCGAAATTACCAAATGACTGGGGACTATTTGATACAGAAGGGAATGTCAGCGAGTGGTGTTCGGACGGATATTCCGATCATCTCGGCTCCAAGCATCTCGTTGATCCAGAATTTCCAAGCGTGTCTGTACGCTTTGGGCTTGTCCGCGGTGGAAGCTATTTAGATGGGGCTTCTGAGTGCAGCGCAGCTTCACGCACTCCGGCTGATCCCGACAAGCATCTTATCAATGTTGGTTTTCGTGTGGCAACAAATGTGGCCACGCGCTAATCCCTATCAAAAAATAATTTTGATTGCAACGAATTCGCTTCCCGTACGAATTGGAGATTGTCCGAACTAAACGGACAAACATTTGCGGTTTTACTACCAACTCGTTCTTGGAGATGACCATGCGCTTCATAAAATCCGTTGTCGAAAGTCTCGAATTTCGCTGCTTGAAAAGCACGACAGTTTCAACCGATACCACTGACAGTCTTACAGATTTATCAGGTGCTGTCGTAGCTACCCTTCAAGTCGGCGATAACAACCAGCAAGGTGGTGCTCCAGGTGAGATTATCGCCACAAATGGATCGGAAACAGCCTCGTCGGATGTTGAATGGTGTTCGGACGAATCCAATGGGTTTGACAGTGGGTTACAGAATTTTCAATTCGCCGTTGGTTCTGGAACATCGGGTATCGCAGCATTGGCAGCCGGATCTATTGAAACCACCTCTTCGAGCGCTGGGGGAACATTTTCTCAGGTAACGATAAGCGCGTCCGTAGATGGATACGGCATGGCGATGCAATTTCAGAACTTAGTTGTCAATTTCTATAATGGCACAACTTTACTCGGCAGTTCGCAGATTGGGTCGTTGGGAGTCGACACGACGAATGCTGATACGAATGATCCGGAGCAATCAATCGCATCAATATCAATCAACGCATCGAACTGCACGAGTGTTGTGATTAGTGGTCAGATGGAAATGTCTTCTGATGCCGGCGTTTATCCAGGAGAAACTGATATCAATGGGGTTTTTGCCGTATCCTGATTAATTATTAAGCAGCGGATCGGCAGGACTCCATAGAGTACGTAACATGCTCTTACCTGACGAGTCATAGAGTTCAGTATTAGATTTTATCGCCACGTGACCATCGGCATATCCGATAGTTACTCGTCCAACTGCATCCAGCCCATGACCGGGTCCTTGATAAAGTCTGTGTCGCATATAGGGCAGTTCAGTAGAAGCAAGGCCTAATGATCCAGCGCTTACTTTAACCGGCAAGCCAGTCCCTCCGCCGAAAAGCTCCCCGGGGGTAGCTGTGACTGTGCCACCTATGGTGGGAGATGCTGTCCAGCCAAACTTGTTACTTCCGGTACTGGCCCATTTCTCAGTCACTAGAATCAATTGTTCGGCATGTTTTGTGCCAGGTCCCCACAAGACGCCTGCGTGAGTATTCAAGATGCTGGAATCAATTTGGCAACTTGCCCAAACATTCATGGCATATGAGCGAAGACTCAAGGAATTATCCATCGGACAAATCAGTGTGGGATCTGGGCTTGTTAACGACGGCTGGTAACTATTGAGTGTCGTGCCATATTTTCCAAGCATTTTGCCGACGTGGTAATCGTCATACCACCACTGTCCACTGGGAGAAGGCACAGATTCATTTGGAGGAAATACCAGATAGTCGCCGGTATATAAAAACAGACAACTACAAATCTGGTGAACGTTACTCTGGCAGATAAGTTCTTTGCCACGGATACGCGCCATTGTCACGACTGGCAGCAAAATGGCGATGAGCAAGGCAATAATGCCGATCACGACCATCAACTCGACGAGGGTAAATGCTTTACGACGACTTGATAAGCCCGCGAATTGGCCCACGGGCCAATATGGTACCACCAGAAACAATTTTTTCAAAAAGATTTTTTTGCGCGCAACAAGGGCTTGGTTCATGCGAATTGGGTGTTAATGGAGCGAATGCTGCGGATTGTTATGTCTGATTCTCGTCAGGACGCTCTCCCTGAGCACGAGCTGGTGAGCGCGCTGATTCGAGGCAGAAAAATCGAAGCTACAACTGGCACAGTTTTTATTGCGTACGACGAATTCCCCACTTTAACGCTTAAAGGCTTCCTCGTTGCCGCACGGAAAAATCTGCACAACCCAATCGCCTTTGTACCGATCTTGGTAGCTCTTGCTCATCCGCATCGCCGTGATGATGTTTCTGTGGCACTTACGACGGCTTTCAAGATTGCTGTAAACCATCAATCATTTACACGCCGCCCTGGAGTCTGCTGGCTAAGACATCACGGGCGCGGAAATCTTGAAATCCCAGGATGGATATACGGTTTGAAGTGCTTAGAAATCGGCTCGTCGGCTTCGGTAAAACTGGAAAGTCCCCGGCCAGTTTGCCCAGTCTTTTTGACTTCGGTGCTGTCCCAAGTTGCCGGCCAAGATTGGCTTAGATATTGGGCACAATCACCTACTCCAACAAAGATTTCCTGCGGGGTTAGTGGCCGTCCCCGAGAAGTTCTCGACTACCTCCAAGGCGGCCTCTCCGAAAAGCAAATATCGAACATTCTTGGTCTCAGTAGACACACGATTCATTGCCACGTAAAGCAGATTTATAGAAAATTCGGTGTCACAAGCCGTGCAGAGTTGCTCAGTCGATTCATAAGTGCACGGTCACGCAAATCACGCCAGATCGCCTAAATCAGCTCGTTCTTCGTAATGGGTTAGAAACCAAAAACAAAAAATCGCCCGGGGTTAGCGGGCGATTGCACGGTGCTATACTCATTGCAACGTGCAGCGATGACCCCAGCGGGATTCGAACCCGCGTCGCGGCCGTGAAAGGGCCGTGTCCTAGGCCTCTAGACGATGGGGCCAGCCTATACGAGTTCAACGATTAAAAATCGCTGCCTAGGGAGGGAGGACAGTAGGCGATTGCCGCGATTTCGTCAATTCGGGATAAATGATTAAATCCGCTTGACAATATACCCTTATCGATTACGTTTGTAATCAGTGGCGAATATACCTGTTATTTCTGATGCGGAATGGGAAGTGATGGAAGTGCTCTGGGCACGTAGGCAGGCGGCGGCGGATGAGGTGGTTGCGGCCTTGGCGCATAAAAAAAACTGGCATGCGCGGACAGTCAAAACCCTGCTGAATCGATTGCTGAAAAAAGGCGCGCTCGAATTTGAAATAGTCGGCAAGAAATATCTGTACCGTCCGCGCTCCAGCCGGGACGCCTGTGTGAAAGCGGAAAGCCAGTCTTTTCTGGCAAAAATCTTCGGTGGCAATCGTGGTGCGATGCTATGCCGATTTGTAGACGAAACCAAACTGAGCGAAACCGAAATCGCGGAGCTGCGGAAATTGCTGGAGCGAAAATCGAAAGAGAGATAAGCGGGAGGGCACCATGAATATGATGCAGCAATGGGCTGGGTGTTTCTGGCGAGCGAGTTGGCAAGCAGCCGTGCTGGGGATACTGATCATGGCAATCACACTTGGATTGCGCGGGCGGCTCGGTGCGGGATGGCGATGCGGTTTATGGATCCTGGTAGCGATCAGACTAATGCTACCAACCCTGCCGGGCAGTCGATGGAGCGCGTTTAATTTGATGGAGCGGGCGCCAACGACCGCGTCGCCTGCAGTAGTACCGCTGGCGAATCGGACCGTTGTCACGGTCGGTTATGGACCCTTAGTGCATGATGACATCGGTCCGGTTTCAATTTCAAATACATCAGATTTGTGGGTGATTTATATCGGTGCCATTTGGGCATTGGGGTTTGTGATCCTTCTGGGAAGGCGGATCGTGGTCGAACGCTGCTCGGCAATATCAATCCGCGAAATGCCAGCGGTTTTGGAAGAATCTGTTCTGATGGTCGTGGAGAAATGCCGTGCGGAAATAAAGCTCAGGCGGCGAGTGCATGTAGTTAAATCCAATACGGTAAGAACGCCGGCGGTATGTGGGTTCTGGCGGACCAAGCTGATTCTGCCGGCGGATTTGTGCATCAGTAATGCGGAATGGCGCATGGTTGTTTTGCACGAGCTGGCCCACGTACGACGATGGGATCTGCAAATAGATCGCGTGCTTTCACTGGTCCGCGATCTGCATTGGTTTAATCCAGCGGCGTGGCTGATGCTGCACTGCTGGCGAAAAGAGCGGGAGATAGCGTGTGATGAAATGGCCATGCGGATTATCGGGAGAGATCAACGGACTCAATACGGCCAAGCCATTCTGAATCTGGTGGAACGATTCTCGAATTTGCCGGCAGCGGCGGGGGCGGTCGGATTGTTTGAATCTCGATCTGGATTGCGGGGTCGGATAGCGGCCATTGGAAAGTTCAGGCGTTCCAAATTTCGGTCCGTGATTGGATTGCTGGTTTTGCTGGCGTTCATTGCATGCATGTTGACGGATACCAAAGCGCAAAGCGCGACCGCGCCGACGAACGCAACGCAAATATCGCCAGCACCAGGCGGGGAATTGGTCCGCGTATATGACCTTACCGATCTTGTCTTGCACAAAATCCCGGGTGTTCCATTCACCAATGTTCCATTGAGCGATATGGAAAATCCTCCTGCGCATCGCAGTCCAAAGGAGATTGCAGACCAACATGCGAAGGCTCTCCAGACATTAGTCCAGGCTCTGCACGAGGCGGTGCCGGCTAAATCGTGGAAAGAACATGGGGGCAATGGAAACATCTGGCAAATTTCTGGGCAGGATCAGATCATCGTGAGTCAGACGTTAGCCAATCACGACACAATTAATACCGTGCTAGCCCAATGGCGGCACGTGGCGGATATGCAGGTGAATTTCGAAGCTCATTTTATTACCCTGCCCAACAACACAAATATTCGCGCAAATAAGATCGCGATTCTCGACGGCAGCGAGGTCGCTTATCTGAATGATGAGGACGTCAAGGAACTGCTAGCGGCGGTGCGGGAAAAAAATGGCAACACGGCAATTCTGTACCCGCGGGTTACGGTCTTCGTTCATCAGGAGGCGTATATCGCCATAGAAACGCAGACCGCATATGTCAGCGGAATGATTGAGACGAATCAGCAGGGCGCCGCGCATTACAAGCCTCAAACTTCCATCGCGGCAAGCGGAGCTTTGCTGCAAGTTTGCCCAGCGATTTCGCCGGATTTCAAATCTGTCGCCGTCAAATTTCATGCCCGCGACCGGCGGCTGATGAAATTGCAGGATGCGCTGTGGAACAAAAATCCGCAGCTGCACATCCAGAAGCCAATAGTCGACACGCATGAGGCGCAGATGACCGTTAATATTCCGAATGCATCAACGCTTCTGATAAGTCTGAAGGATACCGCCGAATCCTCCGCTGATGGCGTGTGGCTACTGCTTCGCCCAACAATCATTGAACCCAAACGCAGCGGAGATTCTCCATCATGGGAATTGCATCCAAAATCTAAGGGTAAAAAGGCTGGTTAAGCTTTCGAGTGCATATCCCGCCGTCGATGTGGAGCGTCTTCGCTCAGCATTGATACCAGCGCCTCTGCAGCGGGGCTGCGCACCTTGCCGCGAAGTTCCAAACGATGCAGCGGGCGGCGGATTTGCAGATCGGTTAATGGCAATTCAATCAGTGTGCCCGCGGCAAGTTCCTGCGTGATCGAAAGCCGTGAAACAATCGCCACGCCAATGCCCGCCTGCACAGCACGTTTAATGGCCTCCAGATTTCCCAAGGTCATTGCTACGGTCCTTTGAACGGATTTGCGCGCCAGCGCCCGCTCGATAACCGCGCGCGTGCCAGAGCCTTGTTCGCGCGCAATCATCGGCTCGACACAAAATTGCTTGGCAGAAACCGATTTTTTCTCCAACAGAGAATGCCTGGGCGGCACGATCGCCACGAGATTGTCCTGCTCAAAGATGGACGCATCCAGATCGGGCTGCTGGATGAATCCCTCGGTGAGGGCCAAGTCAAGCAAATCATCCGCCAGGCGCTGCTGAATCACTTCGGTATTGCCAATCTGCAGATCGAGATCAATCTGCGGATGCATCCGGCGAAATCGCCCGAGAATTTCTGGCATGAGATAAACGCCAATGGTCTGCGATGCGCCGATGGTCAATCGCCCGCGCGCTAGTCCCCGCAATTCCTGGATTTGCCGCAAGGCCTGCTCATCCAGTGCAGCAATCCTTGCCGCATGAGCCGCCAAAATCTGTCCCGCATGGGTCAGTCTTACCCCCCTCGGCAATCGGTCAAATAATTTAACCCCAAGGCTCTGCTCCAACTGCCCCACTTGCTGTGAAAGCGCTGGCTGGCTGATAAAAAGCCGCTCGGCGGCCTTCGTAAAGCTGCCCGCCTCTGATACCGCATGAAATAACGCCAGATGATTCGGGTTCATATTGTTCTGAAACGTGAAACGTGAAACGTGACAAATAGTCGGTCTTTGTCACGTTTCACGTTTCACTCTTCATCTCCAAAATTTACTAAAATTCGATCCATAAGCCGATCTTATACCATATATCCAAACTATGTCTTGGATTTATGGGTATTCCTATCGTAAATTTCTGCCATGGATCAGGTATCGACCCTAGATGAAGTTGCGATCAGAACGCCTTCCGAAAGAGATTTGGCGAAGCTGGTAAAGCAGGTGCTATTTGTCATTGTTGGCGTGGTTTGTCTTAAGTGCTGGATTTCGGCTGGAACTGCGTTGGCGATCGGCGTTGCGCTGGCCCTGAGCATTGGCAATCCTTTTGCCAAGTCGGGGAAATTCGCCAAATTGCTGCTTCAGGCTTCGGTCGTGCTGTTGGGTTTCACCATGGACCTGCGAAGCTTGCTCACCGCAGGGGCAAGCGGAGCGATCTTCGCACTCATCACCATCAGCACCACGCTGGCGCTGGGTTGGTATCTTGGCAAATTACTCAAGACCGGGCGATTGACCTCGCTCTTGATCTCGACCGGCACGGCCATTTGCGGTGGTTCGGCCATCGCTGCTGTGGGCTCAGTCGTCGGCGCGCCCGATAGCGAAATGACCGTCGCGATTGGAACCGTCTTCACCTTGAACGCAATCGCGCTGTTTATCTTCCCGGATATCGGTCATGCGTTACATCTCACGCAGCATCAGTTCGGCATCTGGTCCGGCGTGGCTATCCACGATATCTCCTCTGTCGTCGGGGCGGCATCGATGTACGGAGTTATTTCGCTCCAAACCGCTACTGCCGTAAAGCTTTCGCGAACTCTTTGGATAGTCCCGGTCGCTCTGGCGGCAGCGGCCCTCGAGCAACGGCGGCATGCCGCGAATAAAGCCGATGGCGAATCGCAAGCCAAGGCAGGTAAGAAAAAACTGCAGATTCCCTGGTTCATCGCCCTGTTTGTTCTGGCCTCCGTGTCGCGAAGTTTTATTCCCGCAGTGGCGGAAAGTTCCAAGCCCTTGGAATTCGCTGCCAAAGCCGGCATGACCCTCACCCTCTTCCTTATCGGCGCAGGCCTCTCGATGAAAACCTTGCGGTCCGTCGGCTGGCGAGCGCTGGTACAGGGTGTCGCCATCTGGGTATTCATCAGCGTCGGTTCGCTGCTGGCGATTATGCACATGCACTAATCGGCGCGATGAAGATTTCACGCTAACATCGCTCCGCATGCCCGACGATACGAATGCACAGGGCTTCCAGATCGGCGGAGAGCCGGGCGATCTGTTCGCGGGGGCTGCTGATTATTACGCTCAATATCGCCGGCCCATTCCAGACGCGATCGTTTCATTCCTGGTTAATCAATGCGGGCTAGATAGGTCTGGCCGCCTGCTGGATGTGGGCTGTGGCACCGGACAAACATGCATTCCACTCGCTCCATATTTCGCAGAAACCACTGCAATCGATGCCGACCGGGCGATGATCGAAACCGCTCGCAAATCCAATAGCAAAACCAATATCCAATGGACTCAAATGCGCGCCGAAGAAATGACCAGTGACCTTGGCTCGTTTCGCATGGTCATCTTTGGCGCCTCGTTTCATTGGATGGATCGCTTGCGCGTCAGCGAGATCGTTTACGAATTGCTCGAACTCGGCGGCTGGCTGGTCATCTCATGCCCTTCCGAACTTCGCTCTGGCACGGCTCCCTGGGAAAAAGAGATTCAAACTGTCCTGACCGAAGAAATCGGACCGCAGCGGCGCGCGGGCGGCGGCATCTACCAGCAGGGTGAACTGCATCAGGACATTTTGCAGCAATCTTCTTTCCGCACTTGTCAGATCACGAGCATTGCCATCAATGAAAGCTGGTCCATCGAAGAAATATCGGGTTATCTGCTCTCCACATCCTACGCTTCGCCAGCGGTATTGAAGGAGAAACAGGAGCGACTTCTGCATACCTTACGGCGCCGATTGCTGGCATTGAATCCTGCCGGTCAATTTTCGAAAGACACCACACACACCGTCATTTCTGCGCAAAAAGCGTCGGCCACGTCGTGACGAAGCGCACCGGCCTTTGTACACTACTCCGACACAAATAACGGAGCTAATTAATGGCCCTGAGCGCACGCAACCAATTTCCCGGCACAGTGGTTTCGCTTCAGACCGGGTCGGTCATGACCGAAGTGATCATCGACATCGGTGGCGGTCATAAAATCGTCTCACTCATCAGCACTTCCTCCGCTAAGCGGTTGAAACTCAAAAAAGGCAAACCAGCCATCGCGGTCATTAAATCGACCGAAGTCATTATCTCCACCGATTCAGCCAGCGAGTAAATCATGGGCAAGCCGAAAAAACCGCCCATGCTGCGCGGCAAAATCTGGATCGACATTGGTCGCGAAACAGCGCTCACCGAAGCCGGCGCGGATCTACTCGAGCAGATCGAAATCTGTGGCTCGCTTTCCGAAGCGGCGCGGCGATTGAGATTCGCCTACCGCCGGGCATGGCTGCTATTAGACAAAATGAATCGCACCTGGGATGAGCCGGTCGTCCTCACTGCCATCGGCGGTACCCGTGGTGGCGGAGCAAAGCTCACGCCGCTCGGCAAGCACGTGCTGGGCGTCTATCGCGATTTGCAATTGCAATTGGAGCATTTCCTCTCCCGCCACGATGATCCGTTTTCCCCCATGCCAAAATCCTGATCATTTCTAATGATAATCCGGCCTTGACCCGATCTTCATCCTCGTTATATACGTCTATATATAATGTGCCGCGCCGTCGTAACTGCGGTATTACGGATGATCCTTCGCTCCCGAAAATTTCGGAACAAATTTGTTTCACTGCACTATGCTTTCACGCTGGTAGAGTTGCTGGTTGCCATCGGCATTATTGCGATCCTGATTTCTTTGCTGGTTCCATCGGTGGCTCTGGCACGCCGAGCCGCACGGCAGGCGCAGTGTGCCAGCAACCTGCGGCAATGGGCGATTGCCCTGAACATGTACGCACAAGCCAATGATGGCTGGTTTCCTCGCCGTGGCCAGGGGAAAAATCCCACCAATACGATTACCTGGTACGACGACTGGTTCAACGAGCTCCCCCCCTACTTTCACGAGCATAGCTATCTCGATCTGGTCAACGCTGGCTTGCAGCCTGGCCCCAATGGAAACAGTGTCTGGTCATGCCCCGAAGCGGTGGGTCCGCCAAATGTTTATGGCCGATATTTCAATTATGCCATGAACATGGCGCTATCCGTTCGTGAAGCGCCCTATCCCGATCGCATGACGCATGTCGGCTCGCTTTCCACGCTGGTCTTCATGGCCGATGGCCCGACGGGAAATTGCTCGACCATTCCCTTCAATGGCCTGGCGGGGGCATCGGCTAATTTCAATCCTGTGCCGCGCCATAATGGGCAGGTGAATATTGCATTTCTGGATACGCATGTTGCCGCGTTCACCGCCGCATATGTTGGCTGCAACACGCTGGGAGATTCTGCCCACCCCGATGCTTGCAATCACAATGACCTGCGTTGGTACTGGTACGTTCCACAAGCGCCCGGAGCTCCATGGGGAGGTCCGTGACCATGCAGATTTTTAGTTGTTTTAAACAAAGAAGGTGAGTAAATGATGCTTTGGCAAAATCCTAATCGTATTTTTTCTGCTGCTCTTTTGATCTCCGCCACCGCGCTCTACGCTGGCGCTGGTGTGCTGACGACAGAGTCGATTGCACTTCCCTATGGCCCCGGCAATTCTCTCGCAGCGCCGGCCTATGATGAAGTGATCAATACATCCCCCCTTTCCACCTGGGGCGAAAAAGGTGCCGAGGGCGTAGAGGGATCGCAATCGATTTATCCCAATGGCAGCGGCGGATATGTAAATAACCCCGCTTCTATCCTTGCTCTGAAATTCAACGTCGGCTCCTTAACCGATTCGCTCAATTCCACCTACGGCGCCGGCAATTGGACCATCTCCAGTCCCACACTTACTTTTCAGTACACCTATTATGCGAACAACCCGGTCTTCGGCGCGGGTGCAGGTACATTCGAAACCTATTGGGTTGCCAACGATAGCTGGCAGTTCAGCAACGCAGGCTCCGCTGGAAATTCCCTGGGAGCATCCAAATACGTGGCAGGAACAGATGCAGCCTTTGCCGCCAACGCGACTGATTTGGCTACCTGGGCAGGAAGCGATGCCGACCTGGGATCAACCACCTACAATTGGCTCAGCCCTGCGAACAATCCAAATTACTCTAGTTGGTCCACGGATAAGAGCCTAGCCAATCAAGGCATGCTCACGGATAATCTCAGCACCGCCAGCGCATTCGTAACCGATATCCTCAGCGCCAGCGCGACTTCGAACCCGAACGTGTCGCTTTATTTGATGCCCACCAGCAATACGCTGGGCCTATGTATTTTCACTGGCGGCGGTAATGTAACCCCCACGCTGAGCTTCAATGTGATCAGCGTGCCAGAGCCAGCGGCATTGGCAACGCTGTTAGCCGCGCTGCCTGTGATGGCATATCGACGGAGAAGATAAGTGAACCATGGCATACGACGATTGCTGATCGGAGGAATCGTCGCGGTCGTCCTGGGCATCGCGTTTTGCGCATTGGTTTTCGTGCGCGCGCAGCGGCGTATCAATGAAGCAACGCAGCCGGATGCTATTCCTGCAACCAATGTCGTTGCGCCTTCACCCCTACCCCCCCTGCCCGCGTCGACCACGCCCACCGTCCGCGTTGCCATCATCGGCGGCATGAACGAAACCGGCTTCTGGCAAGCCCTCTCCGACCGCTTCACCCAATCCACCGGCATCAAAGTCCTCCTCCTCGCCGCCGGCCCCGTGGACGGCATCGCCCCCGTCTTCCGCCATGGCGGCATCGACCTGATCACCACCCACTCCTGCGACACGATCATCAATCTCGTCGCCGATGGCTACGCCATTAATCCCCAGCCCTGGACCAAAAACGATCTGATCATCGTCGGCCCTCCCGACGATCCCGCACATATTAAAGGCACCACCGATGCCCTCGCCGCCTTTCGCAAAATCGTCGCCAGCAAATCAAATTTCATCGTCCATTCCAGCGTGGGTGTCCACGAAGTCATCGAAGACATCCTCGCCCCCGCCGACCTCACCCTGAATCCCGCAACCACCACTTCGCTCCTAGACGATAAAATGCGCCGTGTCCTCGCCATCGCCGCCGAAAAACACGCCTACACATTGATCGGCCGCATCCCCTTCCTCGACGGCAAAATCCCCAATCACGGCATGGTTGTCATGGTCCAAGGCGACCCAAAACTTCGCCGCCCCTTCGTCGTCGAAATCGCTAACCCAGCCCGCATGCACGACGTGCATCTTTCCGAAGCAAAAAAACTCCAAGCGTTTCTCCTCTCCCCCCAAACGCAAATCTGGCTCGCGCAATACGACAAGGGAAAATATGACGATGATCCCCTCTTCTTCCCCATCTGGCCCACGGCAAAATAGACAGACGCAAGCCGGTTTTCTAACATCGCACGCCTATGTCTGAGTTAGACACAGAAAAGGCTTGGCTTGAAGAATGCCGCCGCGCATTTCGCCCGCCACCGAGGCGAATCGGACTCTGGGAAAAATATAGGCTTCGTTTTCCCAAGCCCAAATGGTTAAAGGCTAGGGATGATTTCAGTCGCTTTTTCCTCGCTCGCCGTGAATTGTTAACCAATGGCGTAGTCGTGTGGGGTTTGGTCATTCAGGCCAATGGCAACCTATTTAAACCCGGCCCGCAGGATCATGGCGCCGAATTTGTCTTTTCCCCCGACCTTGATAACCAGCCCTCCATCGAGCATTTATCCGAGCTCGCGCACCAACTTTTTAAATTGAAAGGGACCACCCAACCCCAGCACGATTTGGCTTGGATCGCCAATTACCTGCACAATGAGCGCATCCGCGTTTTTGGTCGGCGCGTGCCGCGCGAAATCTCTCCAGATGTATCGTGCGAAATCAGCTCGGTCCTGGTACGCCGCGCGTATCTTCCCACCCGCCGGCTCACCATCACCGCCATGCCGCTTGTAATCAGCCCGACCAAACCGCGCTTTGGAATGGTTCTCCCCTACCGATATTGGCCTATACACATGGTGCAAATCTGGAAGCAGCGCCTGCAATATCACAAACGAATCACGCATCAATCCCAACGTCGATCTTAGCTCCGCGCTCGCTGATTCAATTCTTTGACGTATTGGCTCTTTCTTCTTCAGCAGCTTTGATTCTCTCCAACTCAACCACGATATCCTGCTCATGCGGCAGCAGCTGCCTGCCTTTAATCTTCTTGATATCTTCTGCATTAACCAGTCCGGCTTCTCGTTTATGTTTCGCTTTCAGCTCATGCTGCCGGCTCTGCATCTGAATATTGTCTTCAACAGTCCTCACCAAAACCGCACTGAGCCACGGATGATTACTCAATTTAGCGCTCAAACGCTCTTGATGATATTGCCACAGATCGTCCACTGAAGTGGATGTGGGATAATGTCGTGCATCAACTCCCGGCACCGGAAGCGTGCGATCCGGCGCATTCGAGCTCGCCAGGAAAGTTCCATCACTTAGTTCCGTCTCAAAATCAACCGCTTTAATCTCCGGTGAAAGATTCCGAATGTGAAAAGCTGCCGAACAGACCGACCCGTCAGAACTCACCATCACGCGCATCATCGCCCGCATGTGCGGAAATACCCGGCTCATCGTCATATCCTCTTTATCCGCCAGAAAGCGAAAACACTTGCTCTCCAACTGCTGTTGATATCGCTCATAAAAGGCATGATCCAGATTGGGAAAATCAGCCAGCGATGTGATGCGAATCTCGTGCGGATCAGAACCCCAGATGATCCGATTCTGCTCCAACATGGCGCGCGCAGCCGCCTCTTTTGGATCAGTCTTCGCAAATCCCTTTGCTTGTTCAATTTTGGCAAGCACCGAATCAAATCGCCGGACAAAATGAATGTAATCATCCGCCGATTGCACTCGCGTGGGTTGCAGCGTCGGCTTATCGAGTTTCCAAAGCGCCAGCGCCTCACCATGAATGCGTGCAAGCTCTTCGCACGAAGTTTGTGGCGGAAAAAAAATCGCCGTCACCCCAGGGGATTTCCTTACAAACGGCGCCTTGGCAGTATTGTTCGTAACGACATACGTCCCGTCGGAGAACTCAGTTTGGAATTCGATTGTATGACGACCCTGAGTCTTTGGACCCGCTGGTGGCTGATGCCGAAG
>DASXDR010000145.1:0-7801 GCA_036490535.1 Tepidisphaeraceae bacterium
AGCTTGGTCCAAAGCCCGAAGCGTTTCCACCGCCTGCTCAGCGATCAAACGCTCCCGATCCGATAATTGCGAGAAATCCATAGAACCTCCAGGTTGAATCTATCGATTGTACAAAATCTACCCGGCTGGCGCGCTACACCCTTTTGCAACTTATCATCCTGGAATACGATTGCATAAAATCGCCTTCTTGATTTAAGATTAGACATTACATACCGTCGCGAATTGAGTGACGAAAGACCTTCATCCAGGCATCAGCGCGAGTGTCTGCTGATACACTTCCACGCAATGCCGGGCTGCATCGCTCCAGCTCATTTTGCTGATCTCAAATGACCCATGCTGCCGGAGAGTGCTAGCCAACGGCGGGTGTTTGAGTACCGCGATGATTTTGTTGGCCATTTCGTTGATGTCCCAGAAGTCGACTTTCAAGGCGTGCTTGATGACTTCGGAGACGCCGGACTGTTTGGACATCAGGACGGGAACGTCATGGCTCATCGCTTCGAGCGGGGCGATGCCGAAAGGTTCGGAGACGCTTGGCATCACGTAAAGGTCGGCGAGCTGAAAGACTTTGTCGACGTCGCCGCCGCGGAGGAAGCCAGTGAACAACACCTTGTGGCCGATGCCCATGCTGGTGGCCATCTCGATCGTTCGGCGGATCATGTCACCCGAGCCGGCCATAACGAATTTTACGTTGTCCATCACCTCGAGCACCTTCTTGGCGGCGGCGAGGAAATATTCCGGGCCCTTCTGCATGGTGATTCTGCCCAGGAACAGGACGATCTTTTCATCTTTATGAATGTTGTATCGCTCGTCATAATGGCCGTTGCCATTGGATTCGATGGCGTTGTAAACCACTTCCACTTTTTCCGGCGCGACACCGTAATTCTGCACGCAGATGGTTTTGGTCAGATGGCTCACGGCAATGACTTTGATCGCGCCGTGCATGCCGCGGCGTTCGATGTCGTAAATGCGCTGGTCGATATTCTGTCCCGCGCGATCAAATTCAGTGGAGTGAACGTGCGCGACCAGCGGCTTGCCGCTGATTCCCGCGACGGCCAGACCGGCCGGATAGGTCATCCAATCGTGCGCGTGGATCACATCGAAGGTTTCATTGCGCGCAATTTCTGCAGCAAGGGCTGCGTAGCGCTGCACCTCGGCGAAAAGATCGCCGCCGTAATGCGCCGAGGATTTATTCGCGCCGCCCGGAGTTGCACCGACAGCGCCGTTGGTCTTCATCGTGGTGTGAGAAGTAACATTGGTTCCGCGCTGCCGGTCGGCAAAGGTTTGCGCAGCAGTCGTGGGCCGGGAATATGGATCCATCTGTGCATCAATTGTGCGGAAAGTCACATTTTCGAATTCATCCAGGCGAAATTCCGTGGAGGGAACTGCTAGTGGCGATCCTGGGCGCGGGCTGACGAGCGTGACATGCGTGGAAAACGGCGTGGAAACAGGCCTGGGCAGAACAAAAAGAATATCCGTCCCCAGACCGCTCATGGCCTTGGTCAATCCATAGCAGGCTGTTCCCAATCCTCCGCTGATAAATGGGGGGAATTCCCAGCCTAACATGAAAACACGCATGATTGAGCTGCTCTTTTCTGTCCCTTTAAGTTGGCTTCTGCTTAATTACACGGCATCCGTTCCACTTCCCCCGTATACACGCGCAGCAAGTTAAGTTTCTCAGGGCTTGCTTGTCAATATGCCGCGGAATAAAAATCTAAAATCCTGTAGTCATCAGTCGTCTCGACTACTATTTCTCGACTACTATTTAATGTAGATACAGACTACAACCGTTGGCGGACAATCAGGATTTCCCATGACCGTACCAACCATTTATTCGCCAAAGTTTGACAGGCCAAGGCTTTCCATCGCAGGGCGAGCGCTCGCGGCACTAGTGGCGGCGGCGTGCCTGAGTGCGCTGTGCATCGCCCGAATACTGACGCCGAGCCCGGATGGATTGGCGACGCATCGGGAATTAGGATTGGAGCCATGCGCATTTTTTGCCACTACGGGGATCCCTTGCCCAAGTTGCGGAATGACCACGAGTTTTGCATGGTTTGCGCGCGGTAATCTGGCAGCGAGTTTTTATATTCAGCCGATGGGGTGCGTGCTGGCCATTTTATGTGCAGCGGGGTTTTGGATCGGCCTGTATATCGCGATGACTGGCAGGCCCGCGCATCGGTTACTCAAGCGGTTCAATCAAACGCCGCTGTTAATTGGCCTGGCACTCTTTGGCCTGGCGGCATGGGGATGGAAGATTTTTATTCATCTGCACGGACTGGATGGATGGCGATAAAAACGCTGAACTTTGAACGATGAACGCTGAAAAAAATACCGCGCATGGGTAGCCGCTAACGGCTAATCCTTTGGAGCAAGTAAGTTCTGGGTGCCATGCTCACGCTTGCGTGGGCATGGTCTTTCATACCCACACAAGCGTGGAGCATGGCACCCATCTAATTCAATAACCTAAAAGGAGAGGTTTTTTTCCTTAGCCCCGAACTTACCATGGTCCAATAATTTCATTCCGATGCGTGGAAGCCCCTATCGCAAAAACACAAAAAATTGCAGTATTGAAGAAATAGTGCGGCTGCGGCTATCATGCTGGCCGAATTAATAATAAGGAAGAAGATCAACATCGCTTAATCTTCAGTCAAATCGTTGGGAACGATTTCACCATTTGTTCATCGCGGAGGTTTTAGAACATGGGTTTCTCAATTAACGCTCGGCGCACGCTGGGCGCGCTGGCTCTCTCTCTCCCGTTTGTGTTTGTCAATTCAGCTCATGCAGCAGGCGAGGCGGATCTTAACGTACCGCCTTTGAATTCAGTCTCCTTTCACGGCGTGCCGGGTAGCACCCTGCTCATGTGGGGTTTGCTCATCTGTCTCGCGGGACTGGTCTTCGGCATCGTGATCTACAAACGCCTGAAAAACCTGCCCGTGCATGAATCCATGCGCGAAGTTTCGGAGCTGATCTATGAAACCTGCAAAACGTATCTGAAAACCCAGGGCAAATTTATTCTTTTGCTCTGGATTCTCATTGCCGCCATCATCATTGTCTATTTCGGCATCCTGCAACCCGCGCCTGCTGGCGCGTCTATCACCACGCCGGCGCGCGTGGCGATTATTCTCGCCTTCAGCCTGCTCGGCATCGGCGGGTCCTATTTTGTGGCAGCGTTTGGCATTCGTGTAAATACCTTTGCCAATAGCCGCACCGCCCTGGCCTCATTGGCGGGCAAGCCATATCCCGTTTATTCCATCCCCCTGCAGGCGGGCATGTCCATCGGCATGGTGCTCATCAGCGTCGAGCTGACCATGATGATGCTCATCCTGCTCTTCATCCCAGGCTCGCTCGCCGGAGCGTGCTTCATCGGCTTTGCCATTGGCGAATCGCTCGGTGCCGCCGCGCTCCGTGTCGCCGGCGGCATCTTCACCAAGATCGCCGACATCGGCGCTGATCTGATGAAGATCGTCTTCAACGTCAAGGAAGATGACGCCCGCAATCCAGGCGTTATCGCCGACTGCACCGGCGACAACGCCGGCGATTCCGTCGGCCCCACTGCCGATGGCTTTGAAACCTACGGCGTCACCGGCGTGGCCCTGATCGTCTTTATCCTCACCGCCGTCACCGGCGTGCATAACCAGGTCGTCCTGCTCGTCTGGATCTTCGTCATGCGCCTGGTGATGATCATCTCCAGCGGCGTGGCTTATCTCGTCAACGAGGCCGTCGCACACGCCCGCTACGCCAACAAACGCGAGATGAACTTTGAAGCCCCACTCAGCTCGCTGGTCTGGCTGGCGTCCATCGTCTCGGTCATCTGTACCTACATCGCATCCTACCTGATCATTCCCGATCTCGGGGACGGAACGCTTTGGTGGAAACTCTCCACCATTATCACTTGCGGTACACTCGCTGGCGCGATCATTCCTGAAATGACCAAAGTCTTCACCTCCGTACACAGCCGCCACGTTCGTGAAGTCGTCAACACCAGCAAAGAGGGCGGCGCATCGCTGAATATTCTTTCCGGCCTGACCGCTGGTAATTTCTCAGCGTTCTGGATCGGTGGCGTCATCATCGCGCTGATGGCCGTCGCTTATTATTTTTCCAACATGGGACTGAACTCGATCATGGTCGCCGAAGCGGTCTTCGCATTCGGCCTGGTCGCCTTTGGATTCCTCGGCATGGGGCCTGTCACCATCGCCGTCGATTCTTATGGACCTGTCACCGATAACGCCCAGAGCGTTTACGAGCTTTCGCTGATTGAGCAATTGCCCAACGCCAAAGCCGAATTGAAATCCGAATTCAACATTGATGTCGATTTTGAGCGCGCCAAATATCTCCTTGAAGAAAACGACGGCGCCGGCAACACCTTCAAAGCCACCGCCAAGCCCGTGCTCATCGGCACCGCCGTCGTCGGCGCTACCACCATGATCTTTTCCATCATCGTGATTCTCACTGATCATCTGGCCAACACCGACGCCAAGGCCAATCTGTCGATACTTAACGCCCCCTTCCTTCTCGGCCTGCTCAGCGGCCCAGCCGTGATCTACTGGTTCAGTGGAGCCAGCTGCCAAGCAGTAATCACGGGCGCGTATCGCGCGGTGGAATTTATCAAAAAACACATGAAGCTCGACGGAGCCGTCAAAGCCTCATTGGCCGATTCCAAGAAGGTGGTGCAGATCTGCACGCAATATGCCCAGGTCGGCATGATCAATATCTTTCTCGTGGTTTTCTTCGTCACCCTGGCTGCCGCCTTCGTCGACGCCTATTTCTTCGTGGCCTTTCTTATCAGCCTCGCCATTTCCGGGCTATTCCAGGCCATCTTCATGGCCAACGCCGGCGGAGCCTGGGACAACGCTAAGAAAATCGTTGAAGTCGAGCTGCGCGAAAAAGGCACGGACCTGCATGCAGCGACGGTTGTCGGCGATACCGTCGGCGATCCGTTCAAAGACACCAGCTCAGTTGCGCTGAATCCGATCATCAAATTCTCGACGCTGTTTGGATTGCTCGCAGTGGAATTGGCGGTCGATCTGCGCATTAAGGATCACGGCAATCTTTGCACAATCCTCTCAGCCTGCTTCTTACTCGCAGCGTTGATCTTCGTCTATCGCTCGTTCTATTCGATGCGCATCAGCGGAAAGCACGCGGCATAAGTAACGCCAACTTAGATTCACTAAAGCCCACGGATAGCTCTCCGTGGGCTTTTTTCTTGCCCGATCTAACTGTAAAATCCTACCAACTGTTCAGGGCAAATCCGCGTGTTAGCAAAAATCGAATCCTTTATTCTGCTCGGTATCGAGGCGACGCTCTGCGAAGTCGAGGTCGACGTCTCGCAGCGCGGCCTCGAGCGCACGACTATCGTGGGTCTCGCGCAAACCGCCGTAAAAGAATCGATAGAGCGCGTCCGCCGCGCCATTATCAACTGCGGCTTTGCATTCCCGTCGCACACGTTGCTGATCAATCTCGCTCCAGCAGATGTAAAGAAAGAAGCCCCTGCCCTCGATCTGCCCATTGCCATTGGAATTCTCCGCGCTGCCAATTTTCTCCAGAACGATCGCCATAAAAAATTCCTTATCGCGGGAGAACTCGCCCTGGATGGAAGAGTCCGGAAAATCAAAGGCGGTTTGTCACTGGCGTTGCTCGCGAAACAGAAAAAGTTCGAAGGGGTGATCCTGCCTTTCGAAAATGCGCGCGAGGCGGCCGTGGTCGAGGGAATTGATGTTTACGCCGTTTCAACCCTGAGCCAGGCAATCGCACTGCTCAACGAGCAATTGCCATTGGAGCCGTACCAATTGGATGGCCAGCCCTATCAAAGCTCGCAAACCACGGCCCATCTGGATTTTGCCGACGTACGCGGCCAGGAAGCGGTCAAGCGCGCCATCACCATCGCCTGCGCGGGCTCGCATAATATTTTAATGATCGGCCCACCCGGCACCGGCAAATCCATGCTCGCACAGCGCATTCCCGGCATCCTTCCGCCCCTCTCGCGCCATGAATCGCTCGAAACCACGCGTATTTATTCCGCCCTCGGCCTGCTCCCGGACGGCGTCGCTTTGATGGACGACCGTCCCGTCCGCACCCCGCATCATTCCGCCACCGCACAATCCTTAATCGGCGGCGGCTCTATCCCCCGCCCCGGCGAAGTCTCGCTCGCCCACCACGGCATTTTATTTCTCGACGAGCTCCCTGAATTCTCCCGCCACGTGCTCGAAACCCTCCGCCAGCCGATGGAATCTGGCGAAGTCACCATCGCCCGCGTGCACGGATCGGTCAAATTCCCCGCCAACTTCATGCTCGTCGCTGCGATGAATCCATCTGCCTCCGGCTACAAATCTGAAAACCCCAAACAACAAAACCGCTACCTCGAAAAACTCTCCGGCCCCCTGCTCGACCGCATCGACATCCACACCGAAGTCCCCGCCATCCCCTATGGCGAACTAACCAGCAAGCGCCCCGGTACCGACTCCACTAAAATGCGCGAGCAAGTCGCCACCGCCCGGACCATCCAACAAAAACGCTTCGCGAATCAAACCACCAACGCCCGCATGGATTCCAAACAACTCAAGCAATTCTGCGAGCTATCGGATTCGTGTCTGTTGCTGATGAAACAGGCCATGGATGAACTGGGCCTGAGCGCTCGAGCCTACGACAAAGTCCGCCGCGTCGCTCGCACCATCGCGGATATCGAAGGAAAAGAAGCGATCCAGGAACATCACCTCGCCGAGGCGATTCAGTATCGATTGCTGGATCGGAAGTTTTAATGGATCGTTTCGGTCATTGCCCAAATGGATTGCCGCACGCTTGATAAAGCAGCCCGCAACAAGATCCAGTCAGCAGAAGCGCGGCTAACATTCCTTTAAAATAACCCCATCTTTTCCATCTCACTCCAACCCACAAACTTCCACCGACCAGAATGACTGTCATGGCCATCCATTCCATTAAGGATCGCCAGACGGGTACTTGGTTTGGAAAAGTAAACACTCGCAACCAAATGGCCGCCTGGTAAATCGCAAACCCACCGGCAATCTGCCAACCGCTCGACGTTCGCCGTTGCTCCACATACGGCGTGCGATAATGAAGAACACGCAGATCGGGTGGCGCGCCCGGCTCCTGGGGCGAATCTAAATGCTTAGATTGATCGGGCGGTACACTCATTTTTAAAACGCCTGAGCAAATCGCTATGAGTTAGCATTCACGGTCCAGGAAAATCATATCGATCCCGCACATCGAGCAATAAGAAGCCCAAGAAGCGCTCCCGCCAAGAGAATCCCAGCGAACATTCCCATGACCAGGCCCCAGCGGTTTTGGCTAATCCCGAGAGCGCCAGCCGCGATTAGGACAATCATCATCACAAAAAGCCACAGGCTTGCTGCCGTTCCAAACGCCACCGATCTTTGGCTGCCGAGGATGATGCACAGGACAGTGATTATCCAAAAACTGATAAAACCAATCGCGGTTTCAGCGCAGCCCGAGCGTTTTTTCCGATCCGATGCAGAAGTGGACGAATAATAGGATACTACTTGCGGCGGCTCCGTGGGACTCTTGTGCTCAAATTGATCCGAAGGTTTTGTCATGCAGTCGTCCCAGATGCGCGCCCTCTCACGGAAGCGGAAACCAGCTGCGCGCCGGCCATACGCGCCGCCTGTAATTGTTGCTCCCTCCCCGGCCGATAGAACAAATTGAAATTATCAAACGGAATAATCCGCCCATCCGGATGCACGATATGCACGCACGTCTTCTTCACACTACGAATATCCATATCCGCAGCATCCATGAATTTCATAATGATGATCCGGAAAATATTACGATA